>JAGVLI010000605.1 GCA_020054355.1 Planctomycetales bacterium
CGGGAATGGGAATGCGGAATCGGGGCAAGTTCAGGCGGTCACGGGCACCGTGGTCGGGCATCGCTGTATTACGAGCGGACACGCCCGCCAGGAACAGGCCGGTGCTGGGTCAACAGGGTGTACATCGCTGCGGATGTCGGACCCGGACAAGTCCGTCGTTCGCCACGTCAACGACGGCGCGGAAGGACTTCGATCGAAACGGCGCACGGCAGACACAAGCCGTGCTGAACAGGTTGTGTGGGCGCTGTTCCAGCGCCTCGGCCGCTTGCGGCTTCGCACATAGCGGCTTACCAATCACTTTATCCACCATCGCCAATCCGCCTGCGATCGTTCAAGCCCAGTTCGCGGATTTTGGCGTAAGCCCCCTGGCTGCACCACGCCGCCCTTTCGGGGCTGCAACGGTTTTCCGTTTTCCACCCACAATCATCGCGACGCTGATTCAATCCCGTCGTTGACCGGGCTTTTTGCTTGCCAAACCGCGACCCCGGCTGTCTATAATAGCGGGTGTTGTCGGGTTGCCTGCCGCCCTCGCCCTGCCGCACTCCCCCAGTCGGCGGCGCCCGAAAGCTTGCCTGCCTACCCTTGGAAGAGGGACCGGCGCGTTCGTGTGGCACGGACGGCCTGGCGACTCCATCCCGATCCCAACCACCTGGTTTAACTCCATGAACCGAGTTTCCTGCAAGGTTTCGCAGGCGCTTTTGGGTTTGCGATTCGCGCAGCCGCCACGCTGCCGGACCGCCCTGCTCCTCACCGGCATGCTCGCCGCCTTGGCGTTGCCCCGGCCGTCATTCGCCCAGGAAGCGCCCATCCAGTTCAACCGCGACATCCGGCCCATCCTGTCCGAGAACTGCTATCAGTGCCACGGGCCGGATGAGAAAAAGCGCGCCGCCAAGCTCCGGCTCGATACCAAGGAAGGCGCTATCGCGTCCCGCAAATCCGGCGCTGCCGTCGTGCCCGGCAAAAGTTCCGAAAGTTCCCTCATCGCCCGCCTCGTCACCAACGAGGCCGACGACCGGATGCCGCCGCCCGAAACCGGCAAGAAGCTGACCCCGCAACAGATCGCGCTGCTGAAGAAATGGATCGACCAGGGCGCGGAATGGCAGGGCCACTGGTCGTTCATCGCGGCCAAGCGGCCGGAACCGCCCAAGGTCAAGCATGAAGCCGCCGTGCGCAATTCCATCGACCGCTTCATCCTGGCCCGGCTCGAAAAGGACGGTTTGCAGCCTGCCAAGCCGGCCGACCGCGTCACGCTGATTCGACGCGTCACCCTCGACCTGACCGGCTTGCCGCCGACCATCGCGGAAGTCGAAGCGGCCCTCAACGACCAGGCGAACAACTGGTACGAAAAGCTCGTGGACCGGCTGCTGAACTCGCCGCGCTACGGCGAGCAGCAGGCCCGGCACTGGCTCGACCTGGCCCGCTACGGCGACACCCACGGCTTGCACCTCGACAACGAGCGCACCCTGTGGAAGTACCGCGACTGGGTCATCGACGCCTTCAACGCCAACAAGCGCTTCGACCGCTTCACCATCGAGCAATTGGCCGGCGACCTGCTGCCGAACGCCACGCTCGATCAGCGGGTAGCCACCGGCTTCAACCGCTGCAACGTCTCCACCAGCGAGGGCGGTTCGATCAACGACGAGGTGCTGGTCCGCTACGCCGTGGACCGCACCGAGACCATGGCCACCGTCTTCATGGGCCTGACGCTGGGCTGCGCTGTCTGCCACGACCACAAGTTCGACCCGGTCTCGCAGAAGGAATTCTACCGGCTCTACGCCTTCTTCAACGCCGCCGCCGACGCGGCGATGGACGGCAACGCCCTCGGGCCGCCGCCCATCCTGAAGATGCCGACCCCCGCCCAGGAAGCCCGCCTCAAGACCATCGACGACCAGCTGGCCGTGGTGCGCAAAAACATCACGGAAGCGCTCGCCAAGGCCGACCCGATGGACGAACCGCCCGCCACGGTCGATACCAAGATCGAACCGAAGGAAATCGTCTGGATCGACGACGCCGCCCCCAAGGGCGCGCAGTTGCAGGGTAACACCCCGTGGGAGTTCGTCAGCGGCCCGGAACATCCGGTGCATAGCGGCAAGAAGTCGATGCGCCGCAGCGGTTCGGGCATCACGCAGCATTACTTCGAGAAGGCTGATGCCGGCCTGCAGATCGGCGAGGGCGACAAGCTCTTTGCCTACGTCTATCTCGACCCCAAGGCGCTGCCCAAGACCATCATGTTGCAATTCAACGATGGCACCTGGGAGCATCGCGCCTTCTGGGGCGAGGATGCGATTCCGTGGGGCACCAGCGGTTCGCCCAGCCGCCTGGCGATGGGACCGCTGCCGAAAGCCGGCGAATGGGTCCGCCTCGAAGTGGAAGCCGGCAAGGTCGGTCTGAAGTCCGGTTCGGTGTTGGGCGGCTGGGCCTTCACCCAGCACGATGGCACCGTCTACTGGGACAAAGCGGGCCTCGTCACCCGCACCCCACAGGGCGGGCAGTCATTCGCCTCGCAAGTCGAATGGGAAGCCTACCAGAAGGCCCAGACCAAATCGACGATCCCGCAGCCCATCAAGGACGCCTTGAAGGTCGCTGCGGACAAACGCACCGAAGCACACCTGAAAACCCTGCGCGATTACTACGTCGAGCATGTGGCCCTCAAGACCCGCTCCATCTTCGAGCCGCTGCACAAGGAACTAGCCTCCCTCGACAAGGAAAAGAAAGACCTGGAAGCGGTCATCCCGATGACGATGGTGATGGCCGACCTGCCCCAGCCGCGCGACACGCACATCCTCATTCGCGGCGCGTACAACCAGAAGGGCGAAAAGGTCACGGCCGGCGTGCCCGCAGTCTTCCCGCCGCTGCCGCAGGACGCTCCGCTCAACCGTCTCGGCCTGGCGCAGTGGTTGACCGATCCGAAGCACCCGCTCACGGCCCGCGTGGCGGTCAATCGCTTCTGGCAGCAATATCTCGGCCGCGGCCTGGTGAAAACCGCCGAGGACTTCGGCCTGCAAGGCGAATGGCCAAGCCATCCCGAATTGCTCGACTGGCTGGCGGTCGAGTTCGTCGACAGCGGCTGGGACGTGAAGCGCTTGCAAAAGCTGATCGTCATGTCGGCGACTTATCAGCAGGCGTCCGAGGTCCAGCCGGAATTGCTGAAGCGCGATCCGGAAAACCTGCTGGCGGCGCGCGGCCCGCGTTTCCGGCTCGACGCCGAGGTGGTCCGCGATTCCGCGCTCTTCCTGGGCGGCCTGCTGCAAGAGCAGATCGGCGGCCGCAGCGTGAAGCCGTATCAGCCGCCGGGCATCTGGGAAGCCATCGGCTTCCAGGGCAGCACGACGCGCGAGTACAAACGTGAAAGCGGCGCGGCCCTTTACCGCCGCAGCCTCTACACCTTCTGGAAGCGGACGGCCCCACCGCCGTCGCTGATGGCCTTCGACGCTCCCAGCCGCGAAAACTGCGTGGCCCGCCGGGCGCGGACCAACACTCCGCTGCAAGCCCTGGTGCTGATGAACGATGAGCAATACGTCGAAGCGGCCCGCAACCTGGCCGAACGGATGATGACCACCGGCGGCGCGACTCCCGCCGAACGCCTGACCTTCGGTTTCCGCCTGGCGACTTCCCGCAAGCCGACCGACAAGGAAACCGAAGTGCTGGTCAGGCTCTACGACAAGCAGCTGGCGCGCTTCAAGGCCACGCCGGAAGCCGCCAACAAGCTGCTAGCGGTCGGCGACTCGAAGCGCAACGCCAAGCACGACGCCGCCGAACACGCCGCCTACACGATGACGGCGAACCTGATCCTGAACCTGGATGAAACGATCAGCAAAGAATAAATCCTCGGTCCCAGGGCTTCTGCCTGGGACCGCACTGCCCGCGAGGCTCTGCCTCGCTGAAGCGCCGGTGACATGCCACGCTGGCAGCGGCTGAAGCGAGCATCCCGGCGGTGTGCTGGCCTTCGAGGCAGAGCCTCGAAGGCAGCGCGTGCCCAGGCCGAGCCTGGGCACGAGGATACCAAGACAGGCCGAGCCTGCGAACGAGATAACGGAGACACCACATGGACCCCCGCACCGAATACTGCGACCAGCTGACCCGCCGCTACTTCTTCCAGAAATGCGGCCTGACCCTGGGCAGCACCGCCCTGGCGTCGATCCTGAATCCCAACCTGTTCGCCGCCGAGAAGCCGGCCGACAAGCCCCTCGGCGTGCTGCCGGCGTTTCACCACCAGCCGAAAGCCAAGCGCATCATCTGGCTGTTCATGGCCGATGCGCCGTCGCAGCTCGACCTCTTCGACTACAAGCCCAAGCTCAAGGACCATTTCGACAAGGAGCTGCCCGAATCGATCCGCAAGGGCCAGCGCATCACCACCATGACCTCCGGCCAGGCGCGCTTTCCGGTCGCGCCGTCGGTCTTCAAGTTCGCCCAGCATGGCAAGGCGGGCGCATGGCTGAGCGAGTTGCTGCCAGGGCTGGCGTCCATCGTCGATGATGTGGCCATCGTCAAGTCGGTGCATACC
>JAGVLI010000872.1 GCA_020054355.1 Planctomycetales bacterium
CGCTGCGCCCCAGCGCTCGCCTTCGGCTCGCGGCTAAACGGTGAGGTTCAACGTGTACCGATACGCGCTGGCGTTGGTTGTCTTGGTCGGATTCGCGCTGCCTAGCCGCGCCGCCGATCCCACCTACTGGCAGGACATTTTTCCCGTCTTCCGCAAGCACTGCACCGTCTGCCACAAGGACAAGTTCCTCAAGGAACTGGACGTGTCCGGCGGCCTGGCGCTCGACAGTTATGCCGCCACGCTCAAGGGCGCCAAGCAAGCGGTGCTGCAACCGGGCAAGAGCGCCGATAGCGCCCTGTTCAAGCTGCTGGTGATCCAGGACGAAAAGAAACGGATGCCGCAGGGCGACAAGCCGCTGCACGAGGAAACCATCGCGCTGATTCGCCGTTGGATCGATAGCGGCGCGAAGGAAGGCGCCAAGCCCGAAAGCGTGGCGACGGATACCGCGAAACCGCCAGCGGTGACACGGAAACTCGATGTCCTCCTGCCCACCAGCGCGGTTCCGCCCAAGGACCTGTTCGGTCCCGGCGCGCCGCAGAAGCTGGACCTGGCGCTGAAAGTCGGGCCGCTGTCGCCGATTACTGCCGTGGCTTTCAGCCCCGATGGCAAGCTGCTGGCGACTGGCAGCTACGGCCTGGCCACGGTCTGGGACCTGGAAAAAGCGCAGCCGTTGAAGACGCTGACCAACGTGCTGGGCGCGGTGAACTGTCTGCGCTTCAGTCCGGATGGCACGCTGCTGGCCGTGGCCGGCGGTCAGCCATCGGCGCGCGGCGAAGTCCGTTTGTATGCGGTTGCCGACTGGAAGCTACTGACAACACTGGGCGGCCATGCCGACGTGGTGGCCTCCGTCGCCTTTCGCGCCGATGGCAAGGTGCTGGCGACTGGCAGTTTCGACAAGACGGTACGCACCTGGGACGTGGCGACCTGCAAAACCTTGCAAACGCACAGCGGCCATTCCGATTTCGTCTATGCGGTGGCCTTCAGTCCCGATGGCACGGCCCTGGTTTCCGCCAGCAAGGACCGGACGGTTAAGCTGGTGGACGCGGTCAGCGGCAAGAGCCTGCTGACCTTCAGCGGCATGGATCAGGACGTGCTGACCGTGGCCTTCAGCCCGGACGGCAAGCAGGTCGTTTCGTCCGGCCTGGAAAGCCAATTGTTCTGGTGGAACCCGAAGACGGGCGAGCGCGTCCGTCGCCAGGCAGGCCACGGCGTTGCCGTGCATGAGGTCGCGTTCAGCAAGGACGGCAAGCAAGCGGCCTCGGCGGGCGCGGATCGCACCGTAAGGCTCTGGAACGGCGACAACGGCACCCTGACGCAGACGATCCAGGTCGGTTCGATCGTCTATGCGCTGGCGTTGTCACCCGATGGCAAGCGCGTCGCCGCCGGCAGCTTCGACGGCCTGGTGCGGCTTTATGACATCACTTCGATGCGCCACCTGGCTACTTTGCTGTCGCTGCCGCCGGACGGCGAGAAAGCCAACTGGTTGGCCCAGACGCCAGAGGGTTATACGGCCGCCAGCGAGCCGCTGACTGGCGTTGCTCAGTGGCGGATGGCGGGCAAGTCGGTGGCGGGCGAAGCGGTCTGGGGCGTTGTCCGTCAGGAGGTCTCCATCGCCAAGGCGGTGAAGGGCGAAACCGTCAGTCCGGTCAATTTCGCCAAATGAGTCTGTGCCGGTTCCGAATTTCAAGTTCGTAGTTCCGCCTTCGGGCGGTTTTCGCCGAAGACCGCCTGAAGGCGGAACTACGAACCTAGCGGAGTGGGCGAGCTTTCAGGAGTATTCGGTCATGCGTACACTGCGGGTTATCATCGGCTGCGGGATGCTAACGGCCGCGATTCAGACGGTCTGCGCTCAGACCTCCTACCCGATGATTACCCACGCTTCGCCGGTGGCCTTGCAGCGCGGCAAGACCGTCGAAATCTCCGTCGATGGCCAGATGAATTTTCTCGGCGTCTACAAGGCCCTGATCCAGGGCAACGGCATCTCTGCCGAGATCGTGCCGGTGCCGGTCCCGAACGCCGTGGCGCCCGCGAAACCGCTGCTGAAGACCGCCAAGCTGCGGCTGACCGTTGCTCCCGATGCGGCGCTGGGCGTCCGTGAATTCCGGCTGGCTTCGGCGCTGGGCTTGTCCAGCATCGGTCAGCTGTTGATCGTCGATGATCCGGTGGCGCTGGAAACCGGCGACAACAACACGCCGGAGAAGGCCAATCCCGTGCAGGTGCCGTCGGTCATTTGCGGGCGCATCGAAGCCGCGGAAGATGCCGACTTCTTCAAGTTCAAGGTGGAAGCGGGGCAGACGTTGACGTTTGAAGTCTTTTGCGCCCGCATCCAGGACAAGATTCACGATTTGCAAAAGCACGCCGATCCGATGCTGACGCTGTTCGATGCCGAGGGCCGCGAATTGGCCGCCAACGATGACTATTACTTCGCCGATCCGTTGCTGACGTACACCTTTGCCAAGGCCGGCGACTACGTCATCCAGGTGCGCGATTCCAAGTACGACGGCGATCCCCGCTGGGTCTATGCCCTGCACGTCACCAACAAGCCCTATGTCGCCCATCTCTATCCGATGGCGGGCAACCCCGGTAAAGAGGTCGAGGTCGAGCCGGTCGGCTCCGCGAAATTGCTGCAACCGAAAATCAAGCTGCGCGTGCCGGATGAAATCGGCGTCGGCCAGGTGCAGCTCAGCGTGAACGGCCAGCAGACGAACCCAACCGCCTTCATCGTGAGTCCGCTGCCGCAAGTCCTGGAAACGGAGCCGAACGATACGCCGGAGCAAGCGACCCGCATCGCGATTCCCGGCGGCATCAACGGCCGGATCGGCGCGCCGCGCGACCTCGACCATTTCGTCTTCCAGGCCCAGAAAGGTAAGGCGATCCGCTTCGAGGTCAGGGCTAGGCGCTTCGGCACCGCGCTCAACTCCAGCGTCGATTCCGTGCTGGAAGTGATGTCGTTCAAGGGCCAGGTGCTGGCGAGCAACGACGATGCCTTCGGCAAGGATTCCTCGGTCACGTTCGCGCCAACCGCCGACGGCGAATACGTGCTGCGCATCCGCGACCTCAACAGCAAGGGCGGGGCCAGCGCGGTCTACTTCATCGAAGCGGACTGGGCCAGGCCCGATTTCGCGCTGCGTTGCGATCCCGACAAGGCGATGATCGGCCCCGGATCGAGCACGGCCTGGTATGTCCATGTCGTGCGGAGCAACGGCTTCGATGGTCCGGTGAACGTCGAAGTCAAGGGACTGCCGGCGGGCGTGAGCGTCAATCCGCTGACCATTCCGCCGAGCATGACCCAGGGATTGCTGGTGCTGACGGCCGCCGCGGATGCCCCGCGCGATGCCGTCGGCGTGCAGCTCGTCGGCACGGCGACTGTCAAGCAAGCGGATGGCAAGGAGGAGATGCTGGTCCGCGCCGTGACGCCGAATCAGGAAATCTACCTGCCGGGCGGCGGTCGGGGCCGCTTCGACGTGGGCATGCCCGCCGTGGCCGTCACCGATCCGTCGGACATCCTCAAGGTCGATGTGAAGCCGGCGACGATCGCGCTCAAGCCGGGCCAGGAAGTGAAGATCGAGGTGACCATTCAACGCCGCGCCGACTACGATAAATCGGTGTCGCTGGATATTCCCCTGGCGCACCTGGGGCAGGTCTTCGGCAATCCGCTGCCGCCGGGCGTGACCGTGGAAACCGGCAAGAGCAAGACCCTGCTGGGCACGGGCAGCCAGGGGCACATCGTGCTGAAGGCCGCCCCCAACGCCGCGCCCATCGAGAACGTGCCGATCAGCGTGCTGGCCCATGTGTCGATCAACTTCGTGGTGAAGGTCAGCTATTCCAGTCCGCCGATCCTGCTGACCATTCAGAAATGACGACTGCCTCGTTCCCCGAACCTGTCCGGGGAACGAAAACTCCTTTCGGGCTGGCGGACCAAAGGTCCGTGGGTCAGGTTTGCAACCTGACGGACAGGTTGAAAACCTGTCCCCACGTCAGTTGCCTTATGGAAGCCAACCTGGTCATCGAAGCTGCACGGCCGGCGGAACGGACGGAAGCGTTCCGCCTGGCCTTTCAGCACCTCGCGCGCGGCGAGCAGGTAGGGCGCATCAAGACGGCCCTGGAACTGGTGCGCAAGCGCGAACTCGACCCCGCCGGCATCCTGGTGGCACGGCAGGGAAAAAAGCTGCTCGGCACCATGATCGCCGTCGTGTCGCCGGGGGCCAGCGGTCTGGTCTGGCCGCCCCAGGTCATCCTCGAACTCGAAAACCGCCCGGAGATCGAGGACCGATTGACTCGGGCAGCGACCCACTGGCTGCGCGGCCGCGGCGC
>JAGVLI010000962.1 GCA_020054355.1 Planctomycetales bacterium
GACACCGCCCAACAGGTCGCGAAGCTGGCGGTGCCCTGCACGACGTTCGCGCTATCGTTCCAGCGCGACAGCAAGGCCATCGCGGTCGCGGGGCACGATGGCAAGGTCCGGCTGTTCAACCTCGCCGACGGCAAGCCGCTGGCCGAGTTCGTGCCGGTGCCGTTGGTTGCGACGAAGAATTAAAGAATTGGCGAGCGTCGGGGCGTCAGCCCGACGTGTGAGTCGCGATTCACACGTCGGGCTGACGCCCCCGGCTCGCCGCTTATCACTTCTGAAACGGAATGTGATACCCGTCCACCTTGAGCGGGATGCGGTACAGGCTCTTGTCCACCGTCACGTACAGCGTCTTGCTTTCCGCGCCGAGGCCGAAGGTGACGTTGCTCGGTAGCCCGACCGGTTCCTTGGCGTCCGGCTGCGACGCGCCCGTCGGAATGAACGCCACTTCCTTGCCGCTGGGGTCGATGACCAAGACGCCCGGCCGCTTCAGGCCGCGAGCCGTCAGGTAGATGTGGCCCTGCACATCGACGCACATGCCGTCGCAGCCGGCTTCCTCGCCGAAATCCAGCAGCGTCTTGCGTGGGCCGTGTACCAGGCCGTCCGCGCCGAGCGGATAAGCGTAGATCTTCATCGCGCCCTTCTTGGGGGCAGGCGCGCTGGCATCGATACGGTCGGTGCCGTTGTTGTGGTCGGCCACGTAGAGAGTTTTCTCGTCGGGACTCAGGGCGATGCCGTTGGGCTTCTCGACCTCGTGGGTCACTTCGGTCACGCTGCCGTTGGTGTCGATGCGATAGACCGCGCGGTGTTCCAACTCGCGCGGCTCGTCGCCCAGGTAGCGCGGATCGGTGAAATAGATACGGCCCTTGGTGTCGATGACGAGGTCGTTGGGCGCGTTGAAGCGCTTGCCCTGGTAGCGGTCGGCGAGCACCTCGCGCTTGCCGGTCTTCACGTCCCAGCGCGACACCGCCTGGCCGCCGAGGTCGGAGCCTTCGCAGGCGACCAGCCGACCCTGGGCGTCGAAGTGCAGGCCGTTCGCCTTCTTGCTGTCGTCCGTGAAGACCGTGGTCTTCTTGGTCTTCGGATCGAAGCGCAGGATCATGCCCTTGTCCTTGCCGAAGGGAATATCGGTGAAATAGATGCTGCCGTCGGGTGCGACGGCCGGTCCCTCGGTCAAGCCGCCCGCGATGGCGGCCGAGCGGGTGAAGAGCAGTTCCAGCTTGGCGTCGGCGGCCACGATCTTGTCGCCGGTCGGCTTCGGCGGCTCGGCGGCCTGCAGGAACGTCGTGGGCATCAACCAGCACACGGCCAGGAACGAGGCACGCATGACGACCTCCGGAGAGCAACAGTGAAGGTGGGTCAGTCGAGAGAGGCCGTATCTTAAGGCGGGCTGGGGCGAGATGCAAGCGGCTCGCTGGACCGAAGTCCTTTTACACATCCGTCTTCAGCAAGCATTGCAGCAGGCACTCGATGGCGCGGGGAATGTAGTCCGCTTCGTGGTGCAGCGGGATATTCAACGGCAGGGTGAGGGTGTGGCCGAGGGCGGTGCGGATCAGTTCCCAGGCGCCGACGCGGGCGTCCAGGCTGCGGCGAAAGACGCCGGACTGCTGGCCTTCGCGGATCACGTCCGCCAGCAGCGCCTCGCTGTCGATGTAGAAGGAGCGCAGCAGGGCGGAAATCTCCTCGTCGTCGGCGCACTCGACCAGGGTGCGGTGCATGATGCGGAATTCGCGCGCCTGTTCCCGCGTCGAGCCGAGGTACATGTCGCAGATGGCGTGCAGCTTGGCCAGGGGGTCGGTCAGCTTGGCCGCTTCGGTCTGCCAGCGGTTGACGGTCGCCGCCCGGATTTCCGCGAGCACTTCGAGGAACAGTGCATGCTTGGTGTCGAAGTGGCGGTACAGCACCGGCTCGGAGACGCCCGCCGACTCGGCGATCATCTTGGTCGTGGTATTCTGCCAGCCGTGGGTGAGAAACAGCTCCTTGGCATGCTCCAGCAGCTGCCGTTTGCGGTCCGCTTTGCGCATGCGTCCCGACGCTTTCGGCGTCGCAGTGCGGCGGCGTTGCGGGGCGCTCATCGGCTTCCTCATCGGCCCGGAAAAGAACAGCATCAAGGCAAGGCCGTATTGTATGGGAAGTAGCGCGAGCGTCCCAGGGGAAGAGGCAGTACCCAGTACAGAGTACCGAGGGAAGCAATGAATTGTGAATGTTGTGCGGAAAATGCGGCCAGTCGTCAGGAAACTACCCGCGCCAGTCACTCGGCACGGGCTACTCGGTACTTCGTACTGAGTACTTGGTCCTGTCTGCCAGGCACTACCTGCGCGGCGGGGCCACGGCGGTGTTGCGGCCGAGGCTGAGAATGGTCTTACGCTTGACGCCCGGCACCACCATCTTGGCGTAATAGGGGGCGCGGTTCTTCTGCAGCGCCCGGGCCTTGCTCACGAACTGCGGGCTGCCGGCATGGCGGGCGATGAAGGCGTTGACTTCGGGATGAAAGGCGGGGTTGATGGTCCAGTCCGGGCTGTCCTTGGAGTCCATCAGCGCGGACAGCTGGCCGATCAGCACGTGCATGACTTCCTGCGGCGTCAAGGCGCGCAGGTGGCTGGCGGAGCCGTGGCGGCGCACGCCGGGGGGCAACACTGGCCGGACATTAACCTGCATGGCCTGCTGCCGATCGCCGACCACGTCCGCGACGGGGATGTTGTTGAACCAGCCCGTCGTCAGCTGGCTGGCAGGAGCCTCCGCAATTACCTCGGCGATGGGCACGGCTTCCACATAGCCTTGTCCCGCCGGACTGGCGGCCGTGAGCTGTGAAGGCCGCGGCTTACTTTGGTTCGATCCGTTGAAGAAGCTGAACACCCCATCCCCTCGCTTCCGATGTTTGGCGAAAAATGTCCGGCTCCAAGCGCTCCTCCAAATCTAAGCCGACATTCTGATCCTGTCAAAAATCCGCAGCGGAATCCGCAGGTTTTCGTGGCAACTTCGCGCTGACGGTAATTCTTGGCCCCGGCATGACAGAAGTAGCGAGCCTCCCGCATAAGCGGGGGAGTTTCTTACCGCCGAAGTTCCCCCCGCTTACGCGGTCGGTTCACCCCATTCCTGCACGCGGACTTCCAGTGCGGCGGGCACCTGAGCTACCGCTACTGCAAGCCGAAGATCAGGAATGGGTGCGGCAGCCTGATCGGCGAATGCCGAGCCTTGCTCATGGCTGAACTTTTCATGCCGGCATTTTGTGGCTGGGGGCTGGTCTGCTCGTCGCGCTGACGGTTATTTGCTGGTTCTCATGTTCACCCAACAGACAAACCATCTGGCGACAATCATCACCGCCATCGCGAGTGCGTTCGGCGGCTATGGCGCAGGGAGAGCGCAAGAGAAGATCGCACCGAAATAGCCTTCAGATCATCCTGCGTGTGCATTTTGGGCTCGCGCCGAACGCTCCCGGCTCGCCAAGCGGTCAGTACCGCGGCCAGTACCAGTAGCCAATCGTCACGGCGGCGATGATAATCAGCAGGATCACCAGATAGCCCATGCGTGCCCATCTGCGGAAGGCGGCTTCCTCTTCCAGCGCGTCCTTGGTCCAGGTCACGTAGTTCTGACTCTCGATCAGCTGCCGGAAGACGCCATGCACGAAGGCTTGCTCGCGGGCGGCGTCCGGGCCGGTGGCCGCCAGGAAGACGCCGCCGAACAACAGATGGCCCTCGTCCGGGGGCGTCAGGCCGCGCGTCAAGATGTGGTTCAGCCGTTTGTGGCGCTCGCCCATCTGGACCAGCAGCGTGTAGAGCCGGCCGTTGTCGCGCAGCACGCCGTTGCGTTCTTCGCCCTTGGCGGGCGCTTCGACGTGGAGCAGCTTGTAGATGTTCGACGGGAACAGCGTCTCGAACAGCCAGCGGACGCCACGGTCGATCATCTTTGGAATCTCGACCTTCTCCAGGTCCGGCACCAGCGGAAACGGCTGCCCCAGGACGAATTGCCGTTGCTTCGCTTCCGGGAAACTTTCGAGCATCTCGCAGAAGCCGGGCACGGTTTCCATGTCCGTGAGCACCACTTCCACCGGGCAGTGGACTTGCAGGATGGCGCGGGCGGTGGACAGGTCGTGCTGGATGACCACGCCGGTCTGGCTGGCTTCTTCCACGCTGTTGGTGGCGGCCAAGGGCAGCGCGACCAGGATGCCGTTGACCGAGCAGTAGGGCTGGCGCGACGCCGCGATCAGCCGGCACAGGTGCTGCAAACGGGCGGTCAGGCGTTCGACCTCGACCGTTTGCTTCAGGAGCGGCACGCGATGCTTGCGCAGCCGCAGCGCCTGGCTGGTCGCCTCGTCGGCCAGGACCATGACCGGCGCTCCCGCCGTATCGGTATCGCCCACCGGCTCCGGCTCGGCGGGCGTTTTCAGCGGCGGCTCGCCCTCGATCTGGAAGACCGGGGCATCGGGCATCTCGCCGTTTTCTTCCTCGGCGGCGGGCTGGCCGTTGGCGTCGCCCTTGGCGTTTTCCAGGAGCATCTCCACCTGCCGGCCCAGCAGCGAGGCGCCTTCGCAAGTGACGAAGATGCCTTCGGTGGAGGCGGTGACGTGCAAGGGCGCCTCGTTGCGCCGGGGAATGTGCCGGACCTGAAAAATCATCTGCGAGGCGTCGAAGAGCTGCTTCGAGGAAGCGCCCGGCCGCCCCAGCACCAGGAACAGCGGCGCCTGGTTGATGTTGATGCCGATGCCGCGCAGCGCCGTGGTGGCTTCGTCCCAGGCTTCGTCGATGTCGGGAAACTCCGAAGGACTTTTGTCCGGGCCGAGCAGCACCCAGAGCCAGCGGCCCAGCCAGTACAGGGAGTAGGCGAGCGCGAACAGGATCGGCAGCCAGAAGCCGTGCAGCACCGGCCAGGGCGAACGCAGCACCTTATCCAGGTCGAGATAGGAATTGAGCCACCACAGGCCGAAACCGATCAGCAGGACGACCGCGACGTGCAAGACGTACTTGCCGTAGTGCGTCTTGCGCTGGGCCTTGAGGAGCTTCTCCTCGTCGATCTTGTCGAGTTTGTTGACCAGCTGCTGGGCCTGGACCCGAACCTTGGAAAGCAAGTATTCCGGGCGCAGGTTGTACGGAAAGACGCGCCGGCTGATCCAGCTCATCATGCTCTGAATTAGTTTGAAGATCCACATGGTTGCAAGCTCCCGGCCAGGCCGCCAGCGGCAGTGAAGCCGCGGGCGGATCGGTCAGCGGCTCAGTTGCTGGATCAGGAACGCCACCAGGAAGGGGATGAGCAGCACCAAGACCATGCCGCCGCGCAGGACCATGGTCCGCAAGCGGTC
>JAGVLI010000987.1 GCA_020054355.1 Planctomycetales bacterium
CGATAAACGTTCCGACAAGACCAGCGACGATCATGCCGCCGACCGACGGTATGGCCATCGGCTGCATCAAGTCAGAGCCGCGTCCGGTCGCCCAGAAGATTGGCAACAGGCCGAAGATTGTCGTTGAGATCGTCATCAAGGACGCCCGAATGCGCTGCAGGCCGGCTGCCGCGTCGGCGGACGGCGTCCGCCGCTGCAAGTAAGCGCGCACCAGCTGGTCCACCTCCTCTTCCGGCGCTGGCTGTTGCTCGTTCATTCCGCTTTTCCCTTCAGGTGGCGAGCCAGGTACACCGCCAGCGCTTGCCGTGCCCGATGGATCAGGACGCCGGCATGTGTTGGGCTGATTTCCAAAGCCTCGGCAATCTCCTCCAGCGATCGATCCAGGCACTTCAGCTGCAGCGCCGCCCGCTGCTTGACGGGCAACCGGGACAGGCCCGCCTCGATCTCGGCTGCCAGCTCCTTGGTGATGACGATCTCGACCGGCTCCGCCGCCATCGGGTCGGCCAGCGGCCGCTGCCGAGTTTCCTCGCCGCCGCCGATGAACAGGCTGAGCCAGGGCCGTCGGCGCGTGTTGCGCTTGATGCAGGCGTTGGTCACGGACTTGAACAGCAGCTTACGCCCATCGGCGGGCAAGTCGTAGACCTCGGCCTTGCGCAGCAGGTTGCAGTAGCAGTCGTGGACCACGTCTTCGGCTTCGCTGCGGTCGCGCAGCAGCGACACCGCGTAACGGACCGCCTGGGACCAGGTAGCCAGCACCCACTCATCCAGCGTCTCCTGGGAAACCGGCATCGTGCGCGGGCCGCTCCAGACGAATCGATCCAGCGAAGCCGCGAGCGGCGTCTACTTCTTGGGATGTTCCTTGAAGAACTGGACGATCCGCTCCGGAGCGCCGTCGGGGACTTCATGGCCGCCCGAATGAATGAAGGTAACCACCGGCGGGCCGCTTTTGGAAGTGTACTCCGTGCAATTCTTGCCGGCCGGCTTGCCCATCGGGTCGCAGCCGTTCACCTGGCGAATCATGTCCATCGTCTTTTCCTGCGAGGCGAACCTGACGAGCGGATCCTTCTCACCGGCGACGTGCAAGACCGGCTTCGGCTTCTGGCCCTTGTAGTCCCGGATGCTCAGCGTCGCCGCGATCGGCGCCACCGCGGCGAGCGTGTCGCCACGCGACGGCCAGAGGACGTAGGTGAAGTAACCGCCGTTCGAGTGCCCGGTCGCGTAGACGCGCTGCTCGTCGATGCGGAAGTCGGCTTTCATGGTCTTGAGCATCTGATCGAAGAACTGGATGTCGCGGTCCTGCTGATCGCCGACATATTTCTGCCAGCCGGACTTCTTCCCCTCCGGATCGATCTGGGGCACCGGCGTCGGCAGGCCCTGGGGATAAACGCAGACTGCCTCCGGCCAGAGTTCGTGCAGGCCGAGCTTCCGGCCGGCCGCGAATTGCGCCGTCCCGCCATGACCGTGGAAGACAAAGATCAGCGGCGGTTTCGCGGTCGAGGTACTCGGTGCATAGACCAGGGCTTCGCGCGTGACCTCGCCGACCTTCCAGGTCATGGTTTTCAGCTTGCCGAGGTCGCCCCCGCCGCCGAGCTTTTTGTCCTTGAGGAGCTGTTTCAGCTTCTCCGGGTCGAGCTGACCGCCAAGCTTTTCCTTCAGCTGTTTCAGCTTCTCCGGGTCGAGCTGACCGCCGAGCTTTTCCTTCAGCTGTTTCAGCTTCTCCGGATCGAGCTGGCCACCCAGCTTCTCCTTCAGCTGCTTCAGCTTTTCGGGGTCGAACTGGCGCGGCTCGTCGGCGCCGGCCGCGGTGCAGCAACAGATCGCCACCAGCACGCCGAGCAAGGTCAGTCTTCGCATGGTTGCAACTCCTGGGGTTTGGCGAGCGAGGCCGCCGCTCGCCTGCTATTTCTTCGCATGTTCCTTCAGGAACTGTACGATTCGTCGCGGAGCGCCATCCGGGATTTCGTGACCGCCCGGATGAATGTACGTCACCACCGGCGGGCCGTTGCGGGAGCTGTACTCGATGCTGTACTTGCCAGCCGGCTTGCCCACCGGACCGCAGCCGTTCAGTTCCCGGTCCCACAGCATGGTGACCGCCTGCGCCTCGAACTTGACGATCGGGTCTTTCTCGCCGGCCACGTGCAGGACCGGCTTCGGCTGCTGCTTCTTGAAGTCGGCGCTCATCGTCGCCGCGACCGGAGCGACGGCCGCGAGCGCGTCGTTCCGGGCCGCCCAGAGGACATAGGTGAAGAAGCCGCCATTCGAGTGGCCCGTCGAGTAGACCCGCTTTTCATCGACCTGCTTGGCCAGCATGGATTTCAACATGGCGTCGAAAAATAAGAGGTCGCGGTCGTCCTGGTCGCCGATGAATTTCTGCCAGCCGGACTTCTTCCCCTCCGGATCGATCTTGGGCACCGGCGTGGGCAGCCCCTGGGGATAAACGCAGACCGCTTCCGGCCAGATGTCGTGAAACGCAAACTGCTTGGCCGCGTATGCCGACGTCCCGCCGTGGCCGTGGAAGGCGAAGACCAGCGACGATTTCGCGCCCGCTGACTTGGGAAAATAGACCAGGGCTTCGCGGGTCACGTCGCCGACTTTCCAGGTCATCTTCTTCAGCGCGGACGAGTCGCCTGCGCCGCCGAGATTCTTGTCTTTCAGGGGGTTCACTGGCTGGGCGTCGGCGCTCGCCAAGGTGCAGCAGACACACACCGCCAAGCCGATCCAATTTGCCGGACGCATCATCGCTCGCTCCTTCGGGCTGAACAAGGCAGGCCCTTGCCTCGCGGGCCGCCAACGGAGGCCAGCCGTGACCTCGTGGCTCGGCCGCTGAAGGAAACAAGCCAACGTGTTCCCGAACATTACAAAAAAATCGGCATCGGCTGAAATTCAGCTCGGCACCGCTGACGGTTTTGCGAATTTCCCCACCCGGCGCGCACCTTCCTCCCAGCGTGAAGGTGCCGCTGGTATTCCCCAGCGTCAGGCGGAACCCTATCCGCCCCTGCCGCGTGTCGCGGTCGGTATTCTCCCACGGTTGGGTGCCGAAAAAAAAGTGGGTCGGCGAATACCCGATGGTCCCTTCAATCGCGTCCAGAATTACTCAATGGACGGCCCGGCGAACCTCCGCATGTTGACAGTCCGAAGTGGCCGCTCAGGGGCGTTTGGTGTGTACGGTTCGCGACGCTTCGGAGAAGCGTTTTCGCCGTCCACCGCCCGGAGCGGTCCCACAGCATTCAGTCGGCGATTCGCCGCTGAGTAGTTTTTTCCTCGGACTCATGCGAGCGCGGCGCCAAGCGATTCCACCCACGCGCGGTGCCGTTCGTCGCGAACGGAAGCCGGGGATTTGCAGCCACCGGGCATGGGAATGGGGAATCGGGGCAAGTTCGGGCGGTCACGGGCACCGTGGTCGGGCATCGCTGGATCAAGA
>JAGVLI010000054.1 GCA_020054355.1 Planctomycetales bacterium
GCCGGAGGCGAGCGCTGCGCCCTAGCGCTCGCCTCCGGCTCGCGGCTCAACTGGGAGGGACTCCATGAACCCCACCACCGATCCCGCCCTGCGTTCCTGGGTGGCGGTCCCGGCCGATTCGCATTTCCCGATTCAGAACCTGCCCTACGGTGTTTTCCGCCGGTCGGCCGGCAGTCCGCCGGCCATCGGCGTAGCCATCGGCAAGCAGGTGCTGGACCTGACCTTGCTCGAACAGCGCGGCTTGCTGGAATCGCGCTGCTTCGCCACCTCGACCTTGAATCGCTTCCTGGCTGCCGGACCCGCGGTTTGGAGCGAAACGCGCGCCCGCATCTCCCGCTTGCTCCAGACCCATGAACCGACGCTGCGGGATGACGACGGCCTCCGGCAGCAAGCCCTCGTTCCACAAAGCGAAGTACAGATGCTGTTGCCCGTCGAGATCGGCGACTACACCGATTTCTACTCGTCCCGCCAGCACGCCACCAACGTGGGCATCATGCTGCGGGGGCCGGACAACGCGCTGATGCCCAACTGGCTGCATCTGCCGGTCGCCTATCATGGCCGGGCCAGTTCCGTGGTCGTCAGTGGTACCGATGTCCGCCGGCCCTGCGGGCAGACGAAAGCGGACGATGCACCGGCGCCCATGTTCGGACCGAGCCGCTCGCTCGACTTCGAGCTGGAAATGGGCTTCTTCACCGGGCCGGGCAACCGGCTGGGCGAATCGATCCCGATTGCCTCGGCCCCGCAACACATCTTCGGCATGGTGCTGGTCAACGACTGGAGCGCCCGCGACCTCCAGAAGTGGGAGTATCAGCCGCTCGGGCCGTTCCTGGCCAAGAACTTCACCACGTCGATTTCGCCCTGGATCGTGCCGCTCGAAGCCCTGGAACCGTTCCGCTGTCCGGGTCCGGTGCAAGAACCAGCTCCGCTGCCCTACCTGCGCAGCCCCGGCGACTGGGGACTCGACATCCAGCTCGAAGTCTGGCTGCAAAGCGCGAAGATGGACCAACCGCAACGGCTTTGCCTCAGCAACGCCAAGCATCTCTACTGGAACATCTGTCAGCAGCTGGCCCATCATGCGGTCAATGGCTGCAACCTCCGCCCCGGCGACCTGCTGGCCTCCGGCACCATCAGCGGGCCGACGCCGGACTCCTTTGGCAGTCTGCTGGAACTGGCCTGGAAGGGAACCAAGCCAATCGCGCTTTCCAGCGGCGAAACCCGCGTCTTTCTGCAAGACGGCGACCGGCTGACGATGACCGGCTGGTGCCAGGGGCAAGGTTATCGGGTCGGCTTCGGGGAAGTCGCGGGGACCGTGCTGCCAGCCCGAAAGGATGTCTGAACGAATTTGGTAGGTCAGGCTTTCCAGCCTGACACTCCGCAGTTTGTCAGGCTGGAAAGCCTGACCTACAACAGAGCGCAGGCCCTTCGGTGGACTATGAAATGCATGTGGATGCCAACCAATTCACGGCAGCGCAACTGGCGGACTGGGTGCAAGACGCCCGGCAACGCACCCTGGCGATCTACGCGGACGTGACCGGGCCGCAGCTGCTCGGTCCCGGCTTGAAGATCGTCAACCCGCCGCTCTGGGAGATGGGCCACGTCGGTTGGTTTCAGGAACACTGGATACTGCGTCACACCGAGAAACGCCCACCGCTGCGCGCCGATGCCGACTCGCTTTTCAACTCCGCCGCCATTCCGCACGGCTCGCGCCGGGAGCTGGAACTGCCTTCGTGGCAGGAAACGCTGGGCTATTTGCAAGACGTGCAAGACGGGGTTCTGGAACGGCTGCACGGCGCTGCGTTGACGCCCGAACTTGTCTACTTCGTGCTGCTGACCGTCTTCCACGAAGACATGCACGGCGAGGCGTTTCTCTATACCCGTCAGACACTGGGCTATCCAGCGCCTGACCTGGCGAGCCGGTCGCGTAAGCGGCCGGAGTCAGCGACTGGATCGCCTTCCGATGTCGAAATACCCGGCGGTGAGTTTCTGCTGGGGGCGACGAAGGACGAACCGTTCGTCTTCGACAACGAGCAGTGGGCGCATCCCGTAAAAGTTCAGCCCTTTGCCATCGCCCGCGCCGCGGTGACGCAAGCGGAGTTCGCCGCTTTCGTCGAGGACGGCGGCTATCGGCGGCAGGAGCTATGGAGTCCGGCAGGCCGGCACTGGCGGGAAGCCGTGGGCGCCGAGCAGCCAGTCTACTGGCGGCGCGGTTCCGACGGTTCCTGGCAGCGGCGCGACTTCGATCGCTGGCTGTCGTTGGAGCCGCACCGCCCGATCATTCATGTCAACTGGCATGAGGCGGATGCCTGGTGCCGTTGGGCGAAACGTCGGTTGCCGACCGAGGCCGAATGGGAATTCGCCGCAGCGATGGAACCAACTGGCCGCAAGCGGCGCTTTCCCTGGGGCGACCAAGCTCCTCATCCCGCTCAAGCCAACCTGGCCGCCCGTGAAATGGGGTGCGTCAACGTCCATGACTGCGCGGCGGGAGACAGTCCGTGGGGCTGCCGGCAAATGATCGGCAACGTCTGGGAATGGACAGCCAGCGCTTTCCTGCCCTATCCCGGCTTCGCATCTGGTCCCTACCGGGAATACTCCGAACCCTGGTTCGGCAATCATCGGGTGCTGCGCGGCGGCTGCTGGGTGACGCAGTCCCGGCTGCTGCGCAACACCTGGCGCAACTTCTACACGCCGGAGCGCCGAGACATCTGGGCCGGCTTCCGCACCTGCCGTCTGGACAATTGAACGAGATTTTTCATTTGCCCGGCCATCGGCTGCCTCTTTATCGGTGCGGGGCGAAGGCAGGCGAGGTGCCTGTGGCAGCCCGGCGACATTTCAGGAGCATCTCATGATTCGCACGTGGTTCGCGGCCGTCGTGGCAGTGTTGGTCTGCGCGGGTGGCGCGCTGGCCGAGGAAGTGAAGGGCACGCTGAAGAGCTTCAACAAGGACAAGAACCTCATCACCGTCGCCATCGACGGCAAGGACAAGGAATTCAAGGTCAATGACAAGACCAAGGTCCAGTTCGGCAACAAAGAAACGCCGAACGGCCTGGAAACGCTGGGCAAGATGATGGAGCGAGTCAAGGACAAGGGCCTGCCGGTCAAGCTGGACGTGGACGGCGACACGGTCAAGAGCATTTCGCTCGGCCTGAACTCCTCCGCCATTCAGCCGGGCAACGTTCCCGGCCAGCCCGTCAAGCCGATCCAGATTCGGCCGCTGCCCGCTCCGGCTCCGAACGCGCCGCAGGTCAAGCCGGTGCAACTGTAAGGGTTTATTCTGGTACGTTGCGAAGCCGCAAGCGGCTGCGACTCCGCTTGCGGCTTCGCACGCTTCACGAAATCACTTCAACCTTGCTGTTCTCATCCAGCGCGATGCTCGACAGCTCGCCATTCTCTTTCTTGAAATGGACCGTGGGCACGACGATATCGTCCGCCGGGATGCGGTCCCCCGTCACGCCGGTAGCCAGGTAATTGAGGTCGCGGAATTCGCCGGTGGCGACGGCATGCCAGCTCTGCTGCCCGACGCGTACCTGCTGCGTGACGCGGATTTTCTGACCGGGCTTCAGCCCTTGCAGGACTGCTTGCAAGGCCGGGCTGGGCCGGCGCGTCGAGGACTGGGTGCCGGAGGTTGGCGCGCTCACTGGTTGTCTCCCTTGACGTTGGGAATGCCGCGGACCATCGCAATCCGGCCGGTGCGGGCCAGCTCGACGATGCCATAGGGCCGCATCAGCTCGATGAAGGCTTCGATCTTCCGCTCCTGGCCGGAAATCTCGATCAGCAGGGTGCCGGGGCTGATGTCCACCACGCGGGCGCGGAACATCTGCACCAGCAGCACGAGTTCGGTGCGCTGCTGCGAGTCGGCCTTGACCTTGACCAGCATCAGGTCGCGTTCGACAAAATCCTCGCTGCTGATGTCCTCGACCTTGACGACGGTGACGACCTTGTCGAGCTGCTTGCGGACCTGTTCCAGCTCGGCGTCGTCGCCGTGGACCACGAAGGTCATGTGCGACAGGTCCGGGTTCTCGGTCTCGCCGACCGCCAGGCTGTCGATGTTGAAGCCGCGCGGGGCGAGCATGCCCGAGATGTGCGCCAGGACGCCCGGCTGGTTCTGCACCAGCGCCGATAACACATGCCGCATTTTCACTTGCAGTTCCTCATCAGTCGTTCGGTCGCGGTTGATTTTATGGAAAATGGCGGAGCCAGCCGATCAGGGCACCGCTTCGAGATATTCCACTTCGGGCAGCCGGCGGCGCAGCTCCTGCTCGATGCCCATGACGGCGGCCATGATGCTGCTGGGGCAGCTGCCGCAAACGCCCGCGAGCCGCAGCCGGACCACGCCGTCGGTCACGTCCAGGACTTCGATGGCGGTGCCGTCCATTTCGAGCGCCGGGCCGATTTCCTCGGCCAGCAGCCGGGTGATGCGCTCTTTCAGGGGTTCGGCGTTCATAAGCATCCGTTTGTGCTAAACCGCAAGCGGTGCTAGCCGATCTCAACCAGCCGTTTTGCCTGTTCCACGTCCTGCTGTAGTTGCGCTTTCAATTCCGCCACGCCGGCGAAGGGCCGGGTGTCGCGCAGCCGTTCGTCGAAATCCGCCGCCAGCGGCTGGCCGTACAGGTCGCCCTCGAAGCCGATCAGGTGAATCTCGATCTTGCGGGCGTTTTCGCCAAACGTGGGATTCGGCCCGATGTTCGCCGCGCCCGGCCACTGCTGGCCCGCATGCTCCACCCGCACTGCGTAGACGCCGTTGCCGGGTATGAGGGTTGGCAGCGCTTCGAGGTTCGCGGTCGGGAAGCCGA
>JAGVLI010001010.1 GCA_020054355.1 Planctomycetales bacterium
CGGCGGGCGTCAGCCCGCTGTCGAAACTGTCGGCGAACTGGTGTTTCCAACAGCGGGCTGACGCCCGCCGCTCGCCCGAACATGACAGATTCCCTCATGGACCTGACCTACGCCAGCTATCTGAAGCTCGAACAGCTCCTGGCCTTGCAGGAGCCGCGCTCGGCGCCGCCCGAGCACGATGAAATGATCTTCATCGTCAGCCATCAGGCCTACGAGCTTTGGTTCAAGCTGCAGCTGCACGAACTGGATCGCATCAAGCGCGACTTTTGCGACAACCGGCCCTGGAACGTCATCGCCGCCTTCAAGCGCGTCCGCACCATCATGAAGGTCATGGTCGAGCAGGTCGATATCCTCGAAACCATGACGCCGCGCTCGTTCAGCAGTTTTCGCGACCGCCTGGAGCACGCTTCCGGATTTCAGTCGAGCCAGTTCCGCGAGTTCGAGTTCGTGCTGGGCTACAAGCGCCCGGACATGCTCCGCTATCAGCAGCCCGGCACGCCCGCCTATCGACAGCTGTTGCAACGGCTCCAGGAGCCGTCGGTTTACGATTGCTTCCATCGCTTCCTGGAACAGCACGGCGTCGCCCTGCCGCCGGAAGTGAAGCAGCGCGACCCGACCGCGGCCGCCGTGGCGAACGACACGGTCGAGGAAGGCATCCTGAAGCTGTATCGGACGCAGCCGGAACTGGAAATCCTCTTCGAGCTGATGACCGACTTCGACGAGGGTTTTCAGGAATGGCGCTACCGGCACATCAAGCTGGTGGAGCGGACCATCGGCGGCAAGCAGGGCACCGGCGGCTCGCTGGGGGTGGAATTCCTGAAGAAATCGCTGTTTCACCCGGTATTTCCGGACCTCTGGGCCATCCGGCACAAGCTGTAGCGTCTGGTAGGTCAGGCTTTCCAGCCTGACGTGAAGCGCCGATGATGTGCCGCACGTCGCCGGTACTTCACGTCAGGCTGGAAAGCCTGACCTACGGGGCGGGCCCTCCAGGCATTCACACTCTGGACGCTGCTTGAGCCAGTCATGCTCTACGACATCACGCCGCCGATCAGCGCACGGCTTGCCGTCTGGCCCGGCGACACCCCGCCGCGCCGCGAAGTGCTCTGCGACCTCCAGCGCGGCGACCACATCACGCTCTCGACGCTGCATGCCACGGTCCATCTGGGCGCCCATGCCGACGCCCCGAGCCATTACGACGCCGCAGGGCCAAGCATCGACCAGCGCGCCCTGGATTACTATCTGGGGCCTTGCCAGGTAATCCGCGTGGCGGCGGCGCGCGGCGCACGGATTACGACGGCCCAGCTGTCCGGTCCCGTCAGCGCGGAGCGCGTGCTGTTCGCCACGGATTCGTTTCCCGATCCGGAGCAGTTCAACCCGGACTTCGCGGCCCTCGATCCGGACCTGGTCCGCTGGCTGCACGGGCAAGGCAGCCGGCTGATCGGCATCGACACGCCCAGCGTCGATCTGTTCGACTCGAAGGACTTGCCGACTCATCGAGCGTGCCGGGAATGCGACCTCGCCATCCTGGAAGGGCTGGTGCTGCGCGACGTGCCGGCGGGGCGGTACGAGTTGATTGCACTGCCGTTGAAGCTGGCTGGCTTCGACGCCAGCCCGGTGCGGGCGGTGCTGCGCCCGCTGTGAAACGAAGCGGGCAGCCGGTTCGCGCTGGAACCGGCTGCCCGTGCATTTTCCGCTGACCGGACAAAACGTCGTAGTAGTCCGTCTACTCCAAAATGGTCTGCCAGGTGGGAGGGCGAGGCTCCTGCCGTGCCGCTAGCGCCGGCGACTCCACGGCTCGGCAGGAGCCTCGCCCTCCCCGCCACGGACCAGGTGGACAAAGGCGGACCAGTAGATGGGGATGAAAGCTCGTTGCTTTCATCCCCATCCACGAATAGTGAAGTGAATTACTCGGCGATCAGCTTCTTGATTTCCTCTTCGATGGCCTTGGCGTTTTCCTCGCCGGAGCCGACCTTGACCAGGCGGACGACGCCCTTCTTGTCGATGACCACGGCCGTGGGGATACCGGTCACTTTGTAGTCTTCGTAGAGCTTCTTTTTCTCTTCGTTGCCCAGCGACAGCAGCAGGTGGCCCAGCTTGTGATGGGCCGCGAAGTCCTTGAGCATGTCTTGCTCTTGTTCCTTCGTCAGTTTGTCGGCCGCCTTGGTCAGCTTGCCCTTTTCCTTGTCGAAGCCGAAGCGTTCGTAGTAGCCGGTGACGCCGACGATCACCAGGCCCTTGTCCTTGTAGTTGCTGGTCCAGTCGCGGAGATGGGGGAAGGTGGCGACGCACGGCCCGCACCAGACGGCCCAGAAGTCGAGCAGCACGACCTTGCCCTTGAGGTCGGCCAGGTTCTGCACCTTGCCGTTGAGGGCGAAGTCCGCCTTGAAGTCCGGCGCGGCTTTGCCGATCAGCGCGGCATGGGGGTCGTCCTTCTGGGCCGGGGCGGTGCCGGCCAGGGCCAGCAGGATAGTCAGGGATGCGAGCTTCACGAGGATCGAAGTGCGGATCAAGGCAGCCTCCCGCAAAGGTGTATGACGGCATCGCTGAACGGTCGTCCACAAACCGTCGCGGTGCGCGGAATCAGCCGGCGGGCGAAGGTATGAGAGTAGACGATGGGCTGCTGGTTTTCCAACCATTTGCTTTTCCTGGCGAGCGTCGGGGCGTCAGCCCGACGTGCCCACTCAGCGGCGCGAACACGTCGGGCTGACGCCTCGACGCTCGCCAAAAATGCTGCCGAACTCTGACCGGGTGCTCGTCGCCTACCCGCTCCGCATTACTTTTTGTCCAGCACGAGATCCAATGCCCAGCAACCGCGCGCGTGCGCGCCAGGCTGGCGGCAGTGGTTCAGGACATCGGCGTTCGTGCAGCCGGCGTCTTCGAGGGCGTCGGCGAGTATCGGCAAGCGGTCGAAGGCGCGGTCGGTGTACACGGCTTGGGCAATTGCCTGGACGGTTGTCGTCAACCAAGCGGGATCGAGGGGCATGGACCGGAAGGGGAGCGGCCCGACGATGTCCCGAAACAAGTTCAACATGTCTTTCTCGACGCCAGGGTAAGCGACGTAGCAGCCGTAGCAGTCGGTAGTGACCGTGCGTGCCGCGTGTTCCGCTGCCAGCATGGCATCCGGCCAGAGTGCGGCGGCAACAGGCGATGGAATGAAGCCCGACGGGGTGATGACCGAAGCGATCGCTGACGGCAGGGCGTGCAGCGCTGCGTCTCGCTCCTCCGCACTTGCCAGGCCGTCCGCAAATCGTTCGGCGACCTCGACGGCGCGGAGAGCGCTCCGGTCGGTGCGAAGGTCTTCAACGAACCGCGTGCAGCCACAGGCGAACAACCGCAATTTCCGGTCGCTGACCTTGCCTCGCAGAAAACCGAGCAGTACGTCAAAATCACCTGGGTCCACCAACTCCTGGGCCAGCCACTCGTGCTCCGTCATGGGCGTTTCCCCAGCTTCACCTTACTTCGCCGCAATCAACCGCCGCGCCGGCGCTGCTGCCGTGCAAGACCGAGGTGGAAAACGAAGTGGCTCGGGAGTCGTGGTTGGCGCCAGTCGCACAGGCACCTCCCTCATGCTGCCAAAGCGCGATGCGTTCGTTCAAGGGCAGTTCGGCTTTCGCCGACGATTTGGCGGTCAGGGTATAAAACCCCAATAAAAACACCCTGTCCGCCAGGGGGAGAGCTTGGCGGACAGGGTGGGCCTGCCAGCGTGGCAGGGATGGGTTTCACTTTCGCCAGAACGTTGCCGCTGACGGGCAAGTGGAATGCGGGCGGCTCATGCGACTGACTCTGTTTTGGTTTTGCGGAAGACTTCCGCGGAATGCGGAGGGCTGGGCAGCGCTGTCCGACGCGGAAAGATGCGCTGAACGTGCCTTCGGAAGAAATGACGTGGGTCAGGCTTTCCAGCCTGACTGTCAGGCTGGAAAGCCTGACCTACGTTTCATGGTTTCCGTTCGCGCTTAACGTGCGTTCGGCATGTGACTGAGGGGAATGCCTCCTGTAGGGCTCGAACCTACGACCCGCTGATTAAGAGTTGCTTATGCGTTGATGCCGAAAAGCCCAGCAAACCCCTGATTTCACTGGATGATAATGAGTTTCCCCGCCGTTTGCAAGGCCGTGCGGACACTAACGACGACAGGCCGAATTCCTCAGATTTTCCGCTGTCAGGAAGAGTTCTGCGGAAGACTTCCGCAAAACTCCAGGGCGGCGTCCGGAGCGGTCGGCGGCTAGTTCCTGGGATGCCCTTGCCCGCGTCCAGAATGGC
>JAGVLI010000415.1 GCA_020054355.1 Planctomycetales bacterium
CCGTTGCCGTTTTCCGTCTGGCGGGAGGGCGGCGCGGCCTTCTCGTAGGTGGCGACGTCGATTTCCACCTGAGCCCCGGAGTGGACGCGCGGCGCTGCTTCATAGCCAGAAGGGAGCCGCTTGCGCAAGTGCTGCACGATGACCGCGGGCCACTGCCCGTGGAGTTCTTCCCACGAGTGGGCATTGTCGAGGGGCGGACGAAAGTGATCGCGTAATGGCATGGTGAAGCTCCCTTCCGGCTTTCATTCTACCTGCGATGCAGCTTTGCTGCATCGTCAGCGCTGAGCGTCAATACAGCGACATAGCTCAGCAGCGGCGACCGCGTTGAGGGCCGAAATGTCACGAGCAACCAGTATCGCGGCCGCCGTCTGCTCCAGCGAGTGGTTCGGCCGCGTGCCGTTGCTCTCTAGCCAAAACTAAACTGCTGGCTCGTCGAACGGCAGATTCCGCTCCGAGACCCAACCAAGGCTTGAGTCGATGCCGCGGATCCTACACCACTATTCACCCTTAACGTAGGCTGCATCATCCGTGGTGACGATGGTATCGTAGACTTTGAGATACCATTTTTTGATTCGGAGAATCAGACGATCGAGCTGCTTTTTGTCAAACGCAGTAAAGTCGAGGTCTTTCCGGTGAAGCAGGCGTTCAGATTCCTTTTCGGGCTCCGCGACCCATGCAAAGTACCCTGCGTCGTTCACCATCGAGAAGAGCAAGGCTATGACAGGAATCGAATAGACCACCATTTTCTGGGCGTCGATCTTCCGGTGGCTTTTCGCGAATTTGGTTGCATCCTCGCCAGTCTTCAGTTCTTTCGCAGTGCCCCAGAGGAGCACCCCGAATGGCATGAAACCCTGCAGCCCGCGTTCGACCTCCGGCCGGATCGTGCACACGAGGTCGATCCTGTTCTGACCGCCGACATCGAATGGGTGGACGTCAATATCCAGACTCGCCGTGAGAGCGACTTGTGCCAGCAATTCGGAACGCCTCTCGACCAGCTCCGCTTTGTTTCCCTCAGACATTGTCTTACTCCTCGAATGCGGACGTCGTGAAGTTCTGGGGCCGATGGTTCCAGAAGTCCTGGATCTCCTGCCAGAGTTCCTTCAAACGTTTGCAGTTCAGCTTGAACCGGGTAGTCATAGTCGTAAAGCCGCTGGTCGTTCCGTGCAGGACGGCCCTGATATAAACGGCATTGGTATAGACATCCACGCCGACGACGTACGCCGGCACCGCCATTCTACCAAGCTTCCGGGCATCCTTCGCCGTCAGGCGAACGTGGAATACCCTGTCCTTCCCGGTACCGGTATAGGCGTCTTTCTTTACGGTCGTCTTCACCTGTACCGAAGCCAAGGCGGCGAACACGGTCGTCCCGATGGGGGCGAGGTCGAAATCCAGTCCCTCCGCTACGGGGCTTTTGAACGCTTCGTCGAATAGCGGTTCCCCGTTCTCGCACCACTTGGTGATGGCTTGCTGGAAGAGAATCTCGGCCCGTCTTCCGACGCGTTGTTTCGACGGCATGGTCCGCTTCCCGATGCCCTGAAAACGCGGAAGGATACCAGGGTTTCACCGCCCGAGCAAAGGGTCGGTCTTTTAGGATGCGGATCTTGATCTCCGCCTCGCGCAACCGGCATAGACATCGTAGTTGCCGCAGTCCGCGATCAAAGTAAGCGCCCAACCTTCAGGAATGACGATGCTCCAACTGCGATAGCCTGCCGATGGCGTCGGGCGACAATACAGCTTGGCGGTCCAGAGGCTGCAGCTTCAAAACCGTTGACCAGCGGCAAAGCTTGAGGATGTCACCGAAGTACATTCGCCGACCGACCAAGCTCAGCAGCGGCGGCCGCGCTGAGCGCCGTTATGTCACGAGGAACCGGAATCGCGGCCGCCGTCTGCTACAGCGCCTTGTTCGGCGCTCCCGCTGTTTCCGACGTGAAACGACGCCCACTCCAGACCGACGGCTGGCCCCGAAGCGCCGCCCTGGCCCTTGCCGTCAAACACGCCGCTGAATCCGTCCGCGCTATCTGCCGACAGCGAGCCGAGGACGTACCAGCCGGACGCCAAGCACTTGGCGGTCAGGAGACAGGCCAGGACGTGCTCTGCAGTAGACCCAGCGGGAACGAGCGATACCAAGTTGCACTCCCACAGTTCCGGGATCTTCCAGTACGGTTTGCACTCGCCGACTTTAACCCCACCGCCGAACAAGGGCAAGATGCGGGCCAGGCACTTGTCAAGCGCACGGCGGTTGCTCACACGGAACATCAACCGCCAATGGATCGATACCGACATCCCGCAAACTCCGCCTCGCCGCCGACCGACACAGCTCAGCAGCCGGCGGGGCTGAGGAGCCTACACACCTGGGAAAGCCGTCATGCCTCGCCGGTCTGCTGCAGCGCCTGGTTTGGCATCTGGGGCGGTGGCAACCACTTCGACCGCCCCGAATCTCGACATCTGAGGATATCCATCCAGGGTCGTGCCTTCCGGGTGCCGGAAGTCATGCCTGTGATCGCGGACAACGACGCTCGGCCCGACCTTGAACCCCGCCTGGAAGGATGACGACTCGACGCGCCAGTTGCTGCCGTCCACCCGCGTGATGATCGAGCACCAAAGCCCGCGGTAGCGCTGCGGCCCATCGACGACGGGTCCGTGGAGCCCGTAGGAGATGTGCCCGTCTTCAAGCCAACCCTCGACCCGGAACACGAACGGCGTTCTGTCGTCGACGAACTCCCACGCAGATTCCGGGGCGGCCCAGTATTGGAGATCATCCAACGGAGTGACGCGGACCAGCGCTCCAACAGTAGCCAGCGCCGCCATACGAGCGCCCTCCGCCGCCGAACTTGTTATTCGGCCTGCCTTGCTGTCCACCACGCCGCCGACTGGAACTCAGCAGGCACCTCCCCCTCCCACGGGTCGATGCCCCGCCGCTCCATCTCCGCGAACCACTCGTCCCGGAGCGCCTCAGGGAGCTGCTTGCCACACCACGGGCAGAACCGGATGCGGCAGGACGACGAGCCGCCGTCGTGGACGATCAGCCCGTACTCCCGGAACCGCGGCGAGTAGTGGACCAAGCAGTCGGGGCAGTCGAAACGGTCGGGGTGTTGGTCGCACACCCGCTCGGCTTCCCGCCGCATGTCCTCGCAGCAGTGCGCCTCCACGCGCGAAGCCCTCCGCTCGCCGAACTTGTTATTAGCTGCGCGACCTATCACCGAACAAGTCGCCGCTGCTCCGCAAACCTCGCCTCATCAACCAACGTCTCATTTCATTGCTTCGCTGGCGATGGCAGCGATCTGCGGGCACTCGGTCGGCCTGGACGGCTCCCGGAGCGCGCTCAATATCATTCTAACTGACGTTCGGGCAGTCCCGGTTCGGGGCGACGCTGGCGCTGCATCCGGGCACCGTTTGCTCGTGGGTCACAATTCCAATCGTGACCATCTCCACTGCCTGTCACGATTGGAATCGTGACCCACGAGCGAGACGTCGGCGGCGAACGGGTTAGCTCTACGACCGCTGCGCCTGCACCGCCGGCCCCTTGAAGACGCTCACTTCCTTCAGCCGCAGCATGACCTCGTGGAAATTCCCCAGCCGTTCTTCCTTCTTCTTGGCCAAAAGCTGCATCACCAGCTTGGCGAAATCGTCGGTGACTTCGGGATTGTGGCCCTGGGGCGTCATCGGCTTTTCGCGGACGTGCTTGTTGAGCAAGTCGTTGACGTTCTGCCCCACGAACGGCGGCCGCAGCGCCACGATCTCGTACATGGTGGCGCCGAAGCTGTAGAGGTCGGCGCGGACGTCGAGGTCGTCGCCGCGGATCTGCTCGGGGGCCATGTAGCTGGGGGTGCCCTGGACCTTGTGTTTGCGGCCGAGCAGCCGGGCGAAGAAGCCGCGCTTCGTGCCCTTCTTCAGGGCGATGGCGAAGTCGATCAGCTTGGCCTGGCCGGCGCTGTCGGCCAGGATGTTGTCCGGCTTGAGGTCGCGGTGCAGCCAGCCGGAGCCGTGCATGTAAGCCAGGGTGGTGGCCATGTCGCGGAAGATCTTGTGGGCGTGCTGCTTGATGAAGTCGGTCTGCTTGTTCTGGATGCGGAACTTCATGCTGCCCGCCGCGAAGAACTCCATGACGAACCAGGGCAGCTTGGGGTTATCGCTGACCTTGTGGATTTTGATGATGTGCTGGTGCGCCAGCTTCTGGCCGACCTTGGCCTCGTGGTACAGCATCCGCCGCTGCTCCTTGTCGCGCAGGGCGTGGTCGAGCAGCGACTTCATCGCCAGGTGCCGGCCGCTCGCCAGCTCGACCACTTCCCACACCTGGCTGTTCTGTCCCTTGGCGATCAGGCTGCGCAACTTGTAACCGCTGATGACCTGGTCGATTTCCACGGTCTTCTCCCTCATGAGTGGCCGGTGGCCAGTGGCCGGTGGTCGGTGGTCAATTGCAATCGCAGGCGCCAGTTCGCCGGTCGCGGAACGACACGGCCTTCAACTTTCCACCGGCCACTGGCCACCGGCCACTGGCCACCGGCCACTGGCCACTGCTACCAGTATTCCTCGAAGTGAATGTTCCCGTGCAGCTTGATGGTGGGGTTGTCGACCTGGAAGCCCATCTTTTCCAGGATTTCGATGACGCCCAGGGGCTGCGGGTACTGGCGCTGGCCGGTTTCCTTGTCCTTGACCGGCACGCCGATCATCTTGGGATTGCCGCACAGGTACACGTGCGTGGTTTCCGGGTCGAGCGGCCGGCCGAGCCGTTCCGCCAGCTGGCCGCTGGAGATCAGGTCCTGGATGTAGACCTTGTGCTGGACGGTCTCCGCCTCGCGCGTGGTCAGACTGAGGTAGATGTACTTCGGGTAGCGCTGCATCAGCTCTTCGTGGACGGCCAGGTAAGCCAGGTCTTTCCGGTAGCGGACGCAGCAGGCCGAGAGGATCGGGCCGTCATGGCCGCGGCGCAGCAAGTCCCAGAGCATGTAGTTGTGCGGCGCTTCCCCGGTGCCGGTCGAGAGGAACACGACCGCGTCGCCCGGCTTGACCGGATCGAGCGTGAAGTGGCCGGTGATCTTCTCGACCATGTTGAGCCGGTCGCCCTCGCGCAGGTTGAAGAGGCGCGGGGTCAGGGCCGGCGGCTTCTCCTTGCCCGATTCGCGCACCAGCACGATGTAGAATTCCAGCCAGCCGTTCCGCTGGGCGTCCGCAGCGAGCTGGCCGTCGTCGCCCAGCATCGGGCAGCTGATGGAGTAGGCGCGGCGCGTCAGCTTGGCTTCTTCCTCGGGCTTGAGGTGTTCTTCCTGGCAGCCCGCGAGCCGAGGTTCCCAGTTGCCCAGGCCCAGCGAGGTGTACTGGCCGGGCTTGTGCGCCGGCATGGGGAAATCGGGTTGGACGCGCACGCACATCAGGTCGGGGTTCGCCAGGCGGATGCCGGCGACGGTGCTGTTGTACCGCTGCTGACGAAGTTCGGCGATCTGTTCGGGAGTCATGGTGGAAGTCCCAGGGCCGCCGTCTGGTGGAGAGGAAATTTTCGACTCCTCCAATTATAAGCAGGAAAGCGGCGGGTCGGCGAGCGCCGGCCCGCCGATTCGCGACGCTTCGCGGCAACGTGCAGCTGTAACGCTTCTACGAAGCGTCGCGAATCGGCAGGGCGAAAGCGTGCGCTCGGTCACACATTCCCGGTCATGTGCTCGGGGTGGCGCGGCTGGAGTGTCTGGTTGCTGCAATCGACCAGCAGGTCGAGGTCTTCGAGCACAATGGCCCCGACCAGGGCGTCCGCGCGATTCGGTTCGACGATGGCGCGGAAGGTGCCGTGGCGGCCGAACATCTCGACCCAGGCTTGCTCGACCACGTCGCGGAACTCCAGCCGGCCGTCGCCGAAGCGGACCAGCATCGGTTTGGTCGGCGGCAAGCCCAGCTCGGTGGCCACCGTCTGAGGCAGAACCAGCCAGTTGGCCCCGGTATCCACCCTGCCCTTCACCTGGACCTGGCGCACCTGGTTGGACGGCAAGGTGCCCTCAGCGGCCATCGCCACATCCACATTGTTGGCGACCGTGAATTCGACGGTGACTAGACCCATCGCTCCGTTTCCTCCGCGTCTCATGGTTCATCCTCCATGCCAGAGAAGTTGCGGACCACCACCTGTCCGTCACGCTCCCGCCGGTTCCAGCACGCGCCGCCAGCGCTGCGGCAGGCCGCGCCAGGCCGATTGGTAGGACGCTTCGAGCGGCACGTTGACGTAGGCTTCCGGTTCCAGGAACAGCGGCATCTCGGGCAGCGCGTCGCCGACGGCCACGGGTTCGATGTAGGCCGTCTTGACCGTGCCCGCCGAGTACGCCGCCAGGGTCAAGGGCTGGTCGGCCGGCAACGCGAACGGCTCATCGTCGATCTCGGCCCAGACCGCGCCGTGGATACCTTGCGGATCGCGCGGGCCGGGTGGGAACAGGTCGAGCAACAGCAGGTGGTAGCCCCGGTACAGCGCTTCGGCCGCCTTTTCGACGAACGAGCGCAGCGCATGTCGGCTGGCCTTGTTCCCCGGCGAGACGATTTCGAGCAGCGCGATGACGCGGTCGTCGCTGGCGTGGCGGATGACCAGGGTGCGCTGCTTGCTGACGTAATCGTCCATCTCGCTGCGTGCGGTGAAGCGTACGCGCGGCGCGGCGGCCGCC
>JAGVLI010000354.1 GCA_020054355.1 Planctomycetales bacterium
CCCTGGACCACCGCGGCGTCAAACAGGGCGGTGGCGATCTCCTCGACACCGCGCTTGCTGACGCCGTGACAGCCGGCCAAGCACGACCAGGCGACCGTCAGCCGGGGACCGACGCGGGGTGGGCTGTCAGCACCTCGATGGCCCGGCGCGCCACTTCGGACAATGGTGTCGTTGGCACGGTCATGAGCCAATTTTGCCGATCAGTTCGACTGGCGTGACCAGTTTGGGCGGCCCCAGTCGGATTTGCACTGCGAAGCAGGTCAGCCAATAATGGTCAAGCAGTCCCTTCTTCCTCTAGACCGAGATTTTGTTCGGTAACGGTCAACTTGTTGTTTTTGGTCCAACTCATCGGCAAACCGCTCGTGCCAAACTGATGAAGCGCTCGGTACAGGTAAGGTCGAAGTACTTCGTCAAAAATCCGATGGCAATTCGGGCACAGAGGAATCCCGTTGGCTTGTCGGTCGCAGCCAAGTTTGGCCTTCCACTCTTTCTCATCGATGATGTGGACCGCATCGGGCAATGGATAGGTGGCCCCACACATGACGCATGGCAGGTGCTTGTCCGTCTTCCGATCACGCACAATCTTCCGCTTCACATCGGGATTGAACGCCATGCCTCCTCCCTTGCGAGCATGTCAGCGCAACCCGCCCTTTCACCTGACGAATTCTCAATCGGCGCTTTCCTCACAGCAGATACGCATAATTCAGCAGCCGGTCGTTCAGGGCCGCCGTCGCGTCTTCCATCTTTTTGCGCTCGCTGCTGCCCATCGCCAGGCGCACTTGCCGCACCAGCTCTTCGAGGTCGCGCTTGTCTTCCAGGCTTTCGAGCTTGGGCAGCACGTCCTTTTCGGTCTTCTTGATGACTTCCAGGGCTTCCTTGTACTCCGGCGTGTTTTCGAGCGACGAGGTCTTGTTGACCAACTCCTCGTTGATGCGCTTCAGCTTGATGAGCTGCTGCGCGTTCATCTGGTCCTCGCCCGCTTGCTGGATCGCGAAGCGCTTGCGGTGCCGGGCGAAGATGTCGTGAATCTGCACGGTCAAGATGCCGTCGTCGCCGTATTCGTAGGTCACTTCCAGAGCGCAGTCGCGCTGCGAGCGCGGCGGGTGGAATTCCCAGGGAATCTCCGCCAGTTTGACGTTCTCGCCGTCTTCCGGGGCTTCGTATTTGTCGCCCTCGTAGACGCTGATGACCACCCGCTCGGCCGGGTCGGCCACTGGGTAGTACGTCTTGGTGAAATTGCACGGAATGTCCGCGCCGCGGCGGACGATCGGGTCGAGATAGACTTGCCGGCGCTCGTTGATCGGGTTGGCGCAGAGCGAATGCTCCAGTTTGACGCTGTAAGCGTAGTTGTCCAGGCCGGCAGCGCCTTGCAGGATGGCCGAGACGATGGCAGCGCCCTGGGCCACGCAGGTCATGGGATCGACCTTGTCGAACGGCTCCGGCTCCTTGCCGCCCAGCTTCTCGCTGACGAAGCGCTTGATGAGCGGAATCTTGCTGGTGCCGCCGACCAGCAGCACCTTGTCGATGTCCTTGGGTTTCAGGTTGCGCAGCTTCAGGGCCTCGTCGATGGCGGTGCCCGATTGCACCACCAACGGCATGATGAGCTTCTCGAAGGTGGCCCGATCAATTTCATCTTCCAGGCTGAGATTGCGCTCGGGCACCAGCGAGGCCTTGCGGGCCACTGCCGTCGGCTCGGTCGAAAGGTCGATCTTCGCCTTCTCCACCGCCAGCATGAACTGCTGCTTCTGCGGCGAGTTCATGATGTCGTAGCCGGTCTTCTGCTGGAACTTATCGCCCAGGTGCTTGCCGAGCAGCAGGTCGATGTCGTCGCCGCCCAGCTTGCCGATGCCCTTGCTGGAGATTTCCTCGAAGATGCCGTGATGGATCTTCAGCACGGTCACGTCCAGGGTGCCGCCGCCGAAGTCGTAGACCAGGATGGTCTGCTCCTGCTTGGTATCGATGCCGTAGCAGATGGCGGCGGCGGTCGGTTCGTTGATGAGCGTCAACACCTGCATGCCGGATGCGCCCGCGCAGAGCTTGGTGGCATGCCGGGCCAGTCCCTTGGAGTTGGCGGGGATGGTCACGACCGCCTTCGTGAAGGTTTCGTTCAGGGTCTGCTCGGCGTCCTTTTTGAGCAGCGTGAAGAGCATGACGGCGATCTGCTCCGGCCGTAAATTCTGGCCGATGAGGGCCACGCGCTCGGAGCTGCCGAGAATGCGCTTGATGGAGCGGATGGAGCGTTGCTCGTCGAAGTTCTCCTTGGCTTCCTGGCCGAAGGCCAGGGTGCCGTCGCGGCGCAGCGTCACCACCGACGGGGTCCATTTCTGGCCCTCGTGGTTGGGCACCACTTCCGCCTTGCCGTAAGAGAAGTTCGCGACGACCGAGTTGCTGGTGCCGAAGTCGATTCCGATGTAGGGCATGGCTTCTTCCTGAGAACAGAAGTCCAGAATCAGGGGAGCGGAAGCCGGGAGCTGCCGTCAGCCAATCGCCTGACCTAGACAAGGTTAGCAAAATGTCGGGGAAGATGCCAGGATTCCCGGTCGGAGAACTGGTCCCCTGCCGCGGCGGGCGCATCCTGCTATCGTGGAGGAAGTCGGCGATTCAGTGTCTGGCCAAGTCGGCAGGTGCCGCGAGCCGAGCGGCACCGGGACTTTGCAATGAACGTGCGGTTGCCGATAGGGCCGGTCCGGCTCGGCTCGCCGGACCTGCCTGCTCGGACCGTCTCTCAGCAATTCGGAGGCAAGCAGCATGCTGCAACACGCATTCAAGGAATGGGCGGTGATCTGCCGGGCGCTGGCCGAGGGCCGACAGGCGCTCATCCTGCGCAAGGGCGGCGTCGCGGAAATCGGCAGCGTCTTCCAGCCGGACCATAGCCGGTTCTGGCTCTACCCCACCTATGTCCATCAGCAGGAGCAGGGCATCAAGCCCGCCGGCGCTGCGCTCTTGCAAGAGGTGGAAAACGACAAACCGGGCCAGGGCCTGGTGCGGTTGAGCCATTTCGTCGAGGTGCCGGGGGTCTACCAAGTGGGCAACCTGCAAGACGCCCTGGCGCTGGATGCGCTGCACCTGTGGACGCCGGCCACCGTGCGGCAGCGGTTCGAGTATCGCCAGCCGGGGTTGTACGTGCTGCCGGCGCGTGTCTGGCGGACACCTCGCGCCGTCGAGGTGATCGAGACGCCCGGCTACGCCGGCTGCAAGAGCTGGGTGGAACTGGTGGAGTCGCTGCCGACCGAAGGCGCCACACCGGTCCTGGACGATGCAGCCTTCCGGGAAGTAGTCCGACGGATTGAGGACATCCTGCATCCGACGGCACTGGCGTGAACTGCCGTCTTTCGGTCCAAGCGAGCGCTGGCGCGGTCGCCTGGCTATGGAAAGTGCTGCACCCATCGACGGAACGCCGGCGACAGTCCGCTCACGCTGCTGGCGTCCTTGAAGCGCTTGGCCAGATCGGGCAAGCTCCCGACTTCCAAGTCGATACGGAGAACCTTGAACTTCGGGAGGGTGCCGATCCGCGCGTCGGGGGATTGGCAATGAAACAGCACGTCGGCCTACAGGAGAATTGCCGGCAACCGGCGAAACAAATGGAAGGAAATGAGCGGAGTCACGCGCAGGCCCTCCACACGACGGACATTTGCTCTCTCTCATGACTTGAGCTGCGGCAATGGGCAGGTCCTCTCTGCCGCCTCCGCAACGCCGACCGGCTTGTATTGCAGTTTCATCTTTTCCTTTTCGATCGTGACCTGTACGAAGCCGGGCCGCATCTCCGCCAGGTAAAACCCCGGCGCTTTTTGGTCGGCCAGCTTGCGATCCTGGTTGTACAGGGCCGACGGGAAGATGACCTCTTGCAGGGGTGAGTGATCTTCCCAGCCTCGGATGCCGTTGTGGAAATGGCCGTGAAACAGGGCCAGAACCCGGTCCTTGTGGCGGTCGAGCAGCTTGTACAACTCGGTCTGGCCGTCCTTGGGTTTGACGTACCAGCCTCGGTCCGGTGACTTGTTCTCGTGAACAGGCACATGCGCGCACAGGACCAGGAACAGGTCCTTCTTGGCCGCGTCCGCGCACTGCTCGCCGAGCCAGCCGAGTTGCTTGTCGTTGACAAAGCCGTCGTGCGAATCGGTCCGGCTGTTGTTGATGAGCAGGAACCGGACCCCCTGGTGGTCGAAGGCCAACTCGACCGGCTTGCGGAGGTGCTTCTCGAACAGCTCCTGCGGATCGTGGTTGCCGGGAATCTCGTACACAGGCTTCTTGATCGTCTTGCGGGTCTCCTTGTAGACGGCATACTGGGCCTCGCGGCCGCCATCGACGACATCGCCCAGGTGCAGGACGAAGTCTCCAACCGCAGCATCGATCTCCTGGGCGGTCTTGGCCCATTGCTTGGCAGCCCCCTCCTGGTCCTGCCGGCCCAGGTGCGTATCACTGACCACCACGAACGAGAAGCCCGGCAACGGCTTGGCCTGTGCCCAGACACACCAGGGCCGGTAGAGGATCGTCATCAACCCGCCGGTCAGTGCGGCTGTCGCGGAGCGGCGAGAAACGGCCGGCGTTTCCGGTGGTGGGGACATGGATGGCCTCCCATTTGACGTACTCGGGCGGATGCTTCCATCAATTCCGGTTCCAGCTTCGATTCGGCTTATCCCAGATGATCCGGGCGGCGTAGACCCGCGCCTCGGCGCCCCACTGATTCATTACGGGTATTACAAACTCGGCCGGCGGCCGTTGCATCCACTCGGTCTCGACGACCCAGGTCTCACCCTCGTTGACATTACAAATGCCGAAGTTGCCGTAGCGCGCCCCTTTTTCGGGAATCAGAATCCGCTCGGTAGCGCGCTTGACGTGCAGCTTTTCGGTATCGACCTCGGCGATGAAGAGCGGGGCGCGGTGGCGGAAGACGTGGTCGTTGTTGGCGCCCTTGCGGGTGTAGACCAGGTAGAGCGCGTCGGAGTGCGTCACCCAGTGGGCCTGGGTGTTGTAGCTCCCGAGGTCCGTGCCGTCGTCCCAGGTCCATTGCTTGAGGTCGCCAAAGTGAAGGCCATCCTTGCTCACAGCGACATAGGCGGCCTCTTCCTCGCGCAGCGTGAGGTAGTAGAGTCCCTTGAAGACGGCGAGGGAAGGTTCGGGCAGGCCGCGCTTCGCATCGCGCTTGAGCGTATCGCCGATCTCCAGGACCTTGAGCTTGGTGCCGTCGAAGCCGCAGCGAAGGACGGTCGAACGGGCGAACCGGGAATCCTTCTCCCGATGGTACACGGGCAGCAGGATGCTGCCGTCCGGCAGATCGACGCGCTGCGTGCAACCGGCGCCGCAAGCGTGGCCCAGTTTCCCTTCGGGCAGTTCGAGCGTCGTCCACGGCAGCCAGGTTCCCTTGGCGGCATCGTAGACGGAGCAGGTAGGCGAAATCATGCGATTGGCGACCGGGCCTTTGTCATCGACATACGCGATGGTGTGTCCGGTGCCGAGCAGCTTGCCCGACTTCGCATGCCACTTGGGCCAAAAATCGCCACAGACGACCTCGACGGGCTTACCGTCGAGCATGCCCCCGGGACGGCGGCCGAGCGTGTCCAGATGCTTGATCGGCCCGGTCCAGGTCTTGCCCAGGTCATCGCTGCGCATCTCGTGGAGTTCGTAGTAAACGTCGCTGCCGGTCAGCAGCAGCGGGCTCATCGTGACGACGATGCGCGGCTCGCGCCCTTCGCGAGGCACGATGCCGGCCCGTGCCTGGGTGTAACACTTCTTGCCGTCGTAGGGCTTACCTTCGAGCCCCTTGGTGATGGTGTCGAGCTGGATGCGGTAGGCGGGCCGTTGCTGGGCGAAGACCCACTCCCAGAGCGCCTCGCCGGCGTATGCGTCGCCCCAGACGCCGTGGCCCAGGTTGGGGTACTCGGTGTACTTGGGCTTGGCACCCACTTTGCGAAGGGCCTCGACCATGTCGCGTGAGCCGCTCACCGGCACGGCATTGTCCTTGGCCCCGTGGAATGCCCAGATCGGGACTTCCATCATGTTCTTGGCATCCGCAGGGTCCCACCGGCCGCAGACCGGCACGGCGGCAGCGAACCGCTGCGGATGTGCCGCGATGAGGCCCCAGGTTCCTACACCTCCCATCGACTGCCCTGTCAGGTAGATCCGCGTCGGTTCGATTTGGTGTTTGCGGCCGACCGCGTCGAGGGCCTCGATGAGTTCGGGTTCGACGGCCCGACCCTTGCCGCCCCGAAACTCCGCCTTGACCCACCGATCTCCCCTGCCGTCGCACGCTGGAGCCAGGAGAAAGCATGGCCGCTTCTTCTGCTGCTCCGGACTGCTGAGCACCGTAGCCGCGTGCGTGCCGCCGCCGCTGCCATGCAGACAGACAACGAGGGGCAAGCGTGCATCCTGCGGCAAGTCCTTCGGCACGAACAGACTGTAGCGCAGCGTCTGGCCATTTGATGCCTTGAACGAATGGACCGCGAAGGTCGCCGGCGCATTGCCCGGAAGCCGATCCTGGGCGGGGACGGCGGCAATCATCGGGAGGACGAGAACTGTGCCGAGCAAGAGGTTGTAGGTGCTTCGCATGGCAGCTCTCTGGGTCGGAAACTAGCGTCAATATGACGGCGCTCCTAGGTCACTTAACGACCGATGCTATCCCGTGGACGCTGGACTTGCAACCAGGGGCAAAGCCCCGTCCGATGCAGACTTGAAGAAGGCAAGCTCCGCGTTGGCCGTGAAGACGAAGCTCGGCCGCGCGTCCTCGATCTTCAGACGATCCAGCGGCAGTTCGGAGAAGGGATTGCCGGTGCGGGGCGGCAGGCGGCGGTTCTGGAGAGCGAAGGTGTACATCGACCGGCAGGTCTCCAGGATGAACTGCACCTCCTTGTTGCGCAGCTGTCGCTTCTCGGTGTTCCTGCGCCCGATGGGCGCGGCCTCGGTCTTCCGCACGTAGGTCGCGAACCGCCCATGTCGGACCTGATGAGCCTGGAGTGCTTACGGCTGCTGGCTGCCGAAGTCTTCGAGGTGCTGCGTGGCCGCTCGGATCGCACTCCTGCGGAGCCTTTTCCTCCCGCCGGCGGCGCGGAGGATACGCAACGCAGCGGTGGCGTCCAGCCCAGGATCACCCGTGGCGCAAACCCGTGAAACGTCACCGACGTGTACCTCGGAACAGCGGACATTCTTAATGCGGTGAAACAGCGGACATTTCTATTGCGTTGCGACAGGGGGCCATTCCGAACTTGCCTGCCCGTTCGCCGTAGGTTAGGCTGATAGGCGAACAGAAGTACCGGAAAACGTGGCCGCCCTTCACCAAGGAATCCGCCATGTCGCTGATCGCTCCTCCCGAACCGCCGCTTCGTGTGGCCCTGGATGACGACCATCGCCAGCGCTTCTGGTTCCGGCACTGGCTGCTGGTCTGGACCGTCCTGACGATTCTCGTCACCGGCTGGTTCGTCAGTCTGGGTCCGGTGCCGGCCATCCTGGCGCTGGTCGTGGCCAAGCACATCCTGGTAGCGCTGCTGGCCGTGGGCCTGGGCGTGGACCAGAACCCGGAAGTCGAAGCCTGAACCACCCGCCATTCCTGCTCTCCCGTCCGAACGGTTGACCGCATCGCCCGTTGCGTGGCCGTGCCGCTGCCAACCAGCGATTCCGGCGCGCGTCTTCACGCAACCTTCACATTGTCCTCACGGTTTCGTCCAGCCCCTCCGTTACTAATATCTCCAATCGAATCTGCCGGATCGTGAAGACGCGCAGCCACGAATCGCGCCAAGCGTGCCTGACGGGAGAAAAAACGATGAAGAGACTTTTGAGCATCTGCTTCCTCGGAGCAGCCGCAGCCGTGTTGATCGGCTGCAACGGCGGCGCCGGGACGAACGCGAAGACCGGGGGCACGGCTACCCGGGGCGGCACGGACCTGGCTGGGGAAATCAAGATCGATGGTTCCAGCACGGTCTACTTGATCACCGAAGCCGTGGCCGCCAACTTCAAGAAATCCCACTCCCAGGTGAACACCACCGTCGGCATTTCGGGCACCGGGGGCGGTTTCAAGAAGTTCTACAACGGCGAGACCGACATCCAGGACGCCTCGCGGGCCATCAAGCCGCCCGAAGTGGAAAAGTGCAAGGAAAACAAGATCGACTACGTCGAGCTGCAGGTGGCCTGGGATGGGCTGGCCGTCATCATCCATCCCGAAAACACCTGGGCGAAGAACATGACCGTCGCCCAGCTGCGGAAAATGTGGCACCCCGATGGGCAGCAGACGATCAAGAAATGGAAGGACATCGACCCGACCTGGCCGGACGAGGAGATGAAGCTGTACGGCGCGGGCCCGGACTCGGGCACCTTCGACTATTTCACCGAGGTCATCAACGGCAAGGAAAAGGTCTGCCGCACCGACTACCAGGGCAGCGAGGACGACCACAATACCGTCAAGGGCGTGGAAGGCAACAAGTTCGCCTGCGGGTTCCTCGGGGTGGCCTACTACGAGCAGCACAAGGCCAAGCTGGGGGTGGTGGCCGTCGCCGAAAAGGAAGGAGCGCCCTTCGTGAAGCCAACCAAGGAGGATGTGCTGGCCGGCAAGTACAAGCCGCTGGGGCGGCCGCTGTTCATTTATATCAAGCTGACCTCGCTCAAGCGGCCGGAAATTCAGGAGTTCGCGCGTTACTACCTGCGCCGCGACGACCTGGTCGAATCGGTGAAGTACGTCAAGATGGACGCCGTCCAGCAGGCCGAGTCGATCAAGCGCCTGGAAGACGGCATCAAGAAGGCTGCCCAGTAAATCGCCGTCAACGAGAGTCCCCGACCCGCGCCCCCACCCTGCCCTGGTTGGGGGGCGCGGGCCACAGGCTTCCTTCCCCGTAAACGTTCCTTCCAAAACGAGAATAACCCGTGGCGAGTGACAGTTTGCCGGCCGGCGGTCAACCCCGCGAGCGGCTCGCGTTTCGCGGACAGTCGCGGCTGCAGATCATCTGGGAAAAAGGCGTTGAGTTCTCCCTGCTCTGCTGCGGTCTGCTGTCGATCCTCATCACGCTGACGATCGCGTTCGTGCTGATCAAAGGCTCCATCGACTTCTTCCAGGACCGAGAATATTACGAACATGCGGCCGAAGGACTTCCGCCCGACCGGCCGCCGGTGAGCATCAGCTATTTCCTGACGGGCACGGAATGGTCGGCCGGGTTCCGGGCGGCGAAGTACGGCATCCTGCCGCTAGTCACGGCGACGCTGATGATTGCCGCCATCGCCGCGCTGATCGCCATTCCGATCGGACTGTCCACCGCCATCTACCTGAGCGAGTACGCCAACCCCAAGGTCCGCAACCTTGCCAAGCCGGTCCTGGAATTGCTGGCCGGCATCCCGACCGTGGTCTACGGCTTCTTCGCCGTCAACACGGTGACGCCGATGCTGGCCGGCCAGCTGCCGTTCTTCGGCGACATCGGCTTCCCGCTGATCCCCGGCATCCAGGAACCGTATAACCAGCTGTCCGGCGGCATCGTCGTCGGCATCATGATCATTCCCATCGTCGCCTCGCTCAGCGAGGACGCCATGCGCAGCGTGCCGCGGGCGCTGCGCGACGGTTCCTACGCGCTGGGGGCCAATCGCTTCGAGACGTCGGTGCGGGTGGTGCTGCCG
>JAGVLI010000547.1 GCA_020054355.1 Planctomycetales bacterium
CACAGCACTCGCCTTCGGCTCGCGGCTAAACTTTTGTCCTTTACTTTTTCACCGCCGGCAGCTCCGCGATGCGGATATTGCGGAAACTCAAATCCGTCGTCGGATCGTGTCCCTGAAAGCTGATATTGCCCTTGTCCAGCATCGCGCCGTTGCGGGCGTTGTCCTTCAGCGGCCGATGGTCGGTCCAGTCCGCTACTTGAATGCCGTTCACCCAGGTGGCGAGGTGCCTGCCGTGCGCCACCACGGTCATCGTGAACCATTCGCCGTCCTTCGACATTTCCTTCCGCGCCGGCAGCCGCCGATAGATCGCTCCGGTGCCATAATCCACCGCCGTCGATTTCACCTTCTTCTTGTCCTTCAGCTCGTTGGTCTTGGGATCGTACTCCTCGACGATGTACTCCTGCATCGCATCGGGCGTGAACTGGTTGCGCACCTGGGCTTCGTAGCCCTGTTGATACTCGCCCGGCCGGCAGCGGAAGAAGATGCCGCTGTTCAGGTGCTTGCCGTTCGAGATGCACTCCAGTTGCAGCACGAAGTCCGCCCACTGCCCTTCGCTTTGCAGGTCGCCGGGACCGTCCTTGACGTTGATCGCCCCCTCCACCACCGCGAACTTCGACTTCTTGCCCGCATGCTCCTTCCAGCCGGTCAAATCCTTGCCGTTGAACAGGGGCTTGAGTTCCAGGGGCTGCAAGCGCACATGACGCAGCGACAGCGTGGTCCCGGCGGGCACCTCGAATTCGAGATGATTGTGGTTGGTCTTGCAAATGATGGGCAGCGCGCTCTTGCCGAGGTCCTTGCCGGTGGGCGAGGTCGTCTCGCGGGTGACTTGCAGCTGGTTCATCGCGGAGTTGTATTCCGCCTTGGTGGTCAGCGTGTACCAGCCCTTCTCGGTCGTCGGCTGCAATTCGACCCCGGAGCCGCCTTCGCCGTTCTTGATCCAGCGGATCGCGTCCTGTTTGCCTTCGACGCGGTACTCGCAGCGCAGATCGAAGCCGCCGAAGCCAGTGTTGAGGCGGGCCAGGGTCGGCTTGCCGCCGCCCAGCTTCAGCACGCCATCGACCACCATGCTGTCGCCGTCGATGGTCCAGCCGTAGGTCGATTCGCCGTCGAACAGCAGCAGCCAGCCGTCGGCGATGGCCTTCGGCATCAGAATGGTCGTTTTGACGGGATCGGCCGCCGTCAATGGCAGACCGATCAGCAGCAGGGCCACGGCGAACAGCAAACGCCTCATCGTGCTAGCTCTCCCGATTTTGATTTATCGTTTCGCGCGGAACCGTCTCACACGAAACGATAGATCGGCAAGTCATTCCTCATCTGTTCCAAAGTTGCCTCATCATCCCACGAATTACCGCCGACGCAAGAGGCTGCCGACGGTAGGATGAACAGCATGACGCAGCCAAGCACAGGCCGATTTCACGCCGTCGGCGTCGGGCCGGGCGATCCGGAACTGCTGACCCCGAAAGCAATGCGACTCATCCAGCAGGCGCAGGTTATCTGCCATGCCGGCCCAGCGCACGACCGGGGCCGGGCCCTCGACATCGTCCGTGGTTTTCTGAAGCCGGCACAGAAAATCCGGACGGTACTCGCGGAACCGATGCAATCGGCAACCACCGCCTCGTATCGCCCGGCCATCGAGCGCATCGCGGCGGATTGCACCGCTGGCCGTGAGGTGGTGTTCATCACCGAAGGCGACCCGACGCTCTACAGCACGGCAGCGCACGTCTGGCAACTGCTCCGCGAACTGCATCCGGAAATTGCCGTGGCAGTAGTGCCGGGCGTCAGCTCCATCACAGCGGTCGCCGCGCGAGTCGGCTGGCCATTGGCCCAGAAGGATGAACCGTTGCTGATCGTGCCGGCACATTACCACGCCGACCAGCTCTCGCAGTGGCTGAAGGAATTTCCGCGCATCTGCTTGCTGAAGCCAACGGCAGCGCTGCCCGAACTGACGCGCCTCGTCAGCGATCAGCACGAAGCGGTCTACGTCGAAGAAGCCACGACCGACCGCGAATGGCTGACCCACGACTTGCACGAAGCCAGCAGGCGCCAGCATTACTTTTCCCTCGTCCTCATCCGAGCCAGTCGCGCCAGCAAGGGAATGGAACCAGATCAAAACGTAGGCCAGGGCACCGTCGCCGTCATCGGCATCGGCCCCGGTGATCCCGCCTTGCTGACCCAGCAAGCCCTGACAGCCTTGCGACGCGCCGAAGTCATCATCGGCTACCAGGGCTACCTGGACCTGCTCTCTGACCTAAGACTGCCGGGCGAGTGCCAGGGGCATCCCATCGGCGCGGAGAGCGAGCGCGCGCGGCAAGCGTTAGAACTGGCGAACAACGGCCGGCGGGTCGCCCTGGTATCTTCCGGAGACGCCGGGATCTACGGCATGGCCAGCCTGCTGCTCGAAGCGGCCGAGGCATATTCCGATTTGCCCATCGAGGTGATACCCGGCGTCACTGCCGCCGCGTCGGCGGCAGCGCTGCTCGGCGCGCCGCTCGGCCACGACTTCGCCTGCATCAGCCTGAGCGATTTGCTGACACCCTGGGAAATGATCGAACAGCGACTGGCAGCGGCCGCCCAGGCGGATTTCGTCATCGCGCTTTACAATCCAGTCAGCAAGCAGCGCACCTGGCAGCTGCCGAAGGCGCTCGAAATCGTCCTGAAACATCGCGGACCCGAAACGCCGGTCGGCTTGGTAGACAAGGCGCATCGACCGGGCATGACGGTCCGAACCGAGCCGCTTGGCGGCTTCGCACTCGACGGCATCGGCATGGAAACCGTCATCCTGATCGGCAACAGCCAGACGCGCCTCATCAATGGCCGCATGGTGACGCCGCGCGGCTACGACCAGGCGAGCGGCGGGCGTAAGCCCGCTGTTCCAACCGCCAGCGATCCGGCGATTTCAACAGCGGGCTTACGCCCGCCGCTCGCCCGCAGCATCATCGACGAGAGCTTCGCCATCATCGACAGCGAACTCGGCGCGGTCGATCTGCCGCCCTGGGCGCGGGCGGTGGTCCGGCGGATGATCCACGCCAGCGCTGATTTCGATTTCGCCCGCACCCTGCGCTGGAGCGCTGACTTCGAGCCAGCCATGCAAGCAGCATTCGCGAAGGGCGCAGCGATCATCACCGATGTCGAAATGGTACTGCTCGGCATCCGCACCGCCCTGGCTGACTTTCCAAAGATGACGCTGTCCTGTCACTTGAACGATGCGGCAACCCGGCAACTGGCCGACAGCGCCGGCCTGACCCGCTCCGCCGCCGGCATCCGCAGCGCCTCCCGCAAGTATTCGTCACCGCTGCTGGTCATCGGCAATGCGCCGACGGCCCTGGACGAAGCGTTACGGCTGATCGAAGAAGAAGGCTGGCGGCCGGCGGCCATCATCGGCATGCCAGTCGGTTTCGTCGGCGTCGAGGAAGCGAAAGGACGCTTGCTGAAGCAGTCGCGGGTGCCGTACCTTACCTGTGAGGGCCGCAAGGGCGGCTCGGCGGTCGCAGCGGCGGCGGTGAATGCGTTGCTCGAACATTTTCATCCTCGGCCAGGATGAAGTGCCATGTCCCGGCCAGCACACCAGATCATTCGGGGCCATGTCGTCCCGCCCCGCAATCCGCAGGGCCGGCGCGAAGGCTTTACCACCGGCGTTGCCGCCGCGGCCGCCGCGAAAGCCGCGTGTACTGTGTTGCTGGACCGTGGCTGGCCAAAGACGGTGTCGATTCCGCTGCCGATTGCTCGCACCCTGGAAATTCGCATCAACACCCTGGAATATGAGAATGACACTGCTCGCTGCGGCGTGGTCAAGGATGCCGGCGACGATCCGGACGTGACCCACGGCGCGGAAATCTTCGCCGAGGTGCGGCGCGTGCCCGAACCGGGTATTCATATCAAGGGCGGAGTTGGCGTCGGCGTCGTCACCCGGCCAGGGCTGGAACTGCCGGTCGGCAGCCCCGCCATCAACCCGGTGCCGTTACGGATGATTCGAGATGCAGTTGACGAGATCACGGCGAGCCGGGAGGGTAAGCCCCCGGAGGAAACGACGGGCTTCGAGGTGGTAATCAGCGTGCCAAAAGGCGAAGACCTCGCGCGGCGCACTTTCAATCCGCGCCTCGGCATCGTCGGCGGCATCTCGATCCTCGGCACGACGGGCATCGTCCGGGCCATGTCCACGGCGGCCTGGCGCGCTTCGGTGGTTCAGGCCATCGACGTGGCGGCCGCCAACAGTGTCCAGCAAATCGTGCTCAGCACCGGCGGCCGAACCGAGAAGTTTGCCCAGCAGCTGTATCCTGAACTGCCGGAGATGGCCTTCGTCGAAATGGGCATCTTCACCGGCGCGAGCCTGCAACGCGCCGTCGAACGCGGGGTGCCGTGCGTGTCGCTCTGCTGCATGATCGGCAAGCTGTCGAAGATCGCCGCCGGCAAGATGCAGACGCACGTCGCGGGCAACCAGGTCGATTGTGCCTTCCTGGCCCAGGTGGCGCGCGAACTGGGAGCCACCGAGGAACTCGCGACCGCCATCGCGTCCGCCAATACCGCCCGGCACGTGCAGGAGTTGATCGAATCGGCAGGCTTCGCGCGCTTTTACGAACGGCTGTGCGAACTGGCCGCCGAGCAGTGCGCCGCCGTGGTCCAGGACCGCTTGCAATTGAAAGTCGTGCTGTTCGATTTCGAGGGCCGCATCCTGGGGCAAGCGGTGCGATGAGTCCAGTGATCGACATCATTGGCGTCGGCGCGGATGGGGCGGCCGGCTTGCGCGCTGAGGTGGCACAGCGCATTCAGGCCGCCGATTTCCTCGCCGGCGGCGAACGGCACCTCGGCTATTTCCCGACAGCGCGCGGCGAGCGCTGGGTCATCAAGGACAATCTCGCGGAGCTAGTCAACGAATTGGGCAACCGCTGCACTACTCAGCGCTGCGTGGTGCTGGCTTCCGGCGATCCGCTGTTCTTCGGCGTCGGCCACTATCTCGTTGCCCGGCTGGGCGGCGAACAGCTGCGGATCGAACCGGCTCTCAGCAGCATGCAGCTGGCTTTCGCCCGGCACCGTCTTTCCTGGCGAAACGCCGCGCTCGCCAGCATTCACGGACGCGACCTGCGGACCGAGTTGCTGCCGCTCCTGGGCCGACCGTTGATCGGCCTGTTCACGCAGGACGGAGACAGCCCCGCCGCCGTCGCCGAGTTTTTCCACCGACACGCGCTCGCCGATCGGTATGAAGCCCTGCTCGCGGAGAACCTGGGCGCTGCCGACGAACGATTGACTCGCTACGACAGCCTTTTTGATGTGCGCGAACGGCGCTTCGCACCGTTGAATTATGTGATCCTGCGCCGGGCCTTCAACCCCCGCGCCGAGGACATTCGCCGTTTACGCTCGCAGGTGCCCGGCGTTGCCGACGCCGAGTTTTCCGAGCCGGGGGAGCAGACCAACTTCACGCGCCAGGAAGTGCGCTCGGTGCTGCTGGGCAAGCTGGCCGGCCTGCTCCTGCCG
>JAGVLI010000148.1 GCA_020054355.1 Planctomycetales bacterium
CTCATTAAGGTTTTCGTTGATGCGTTATGGGCAAAAAAACCAGCGAAATCGTACATATAAACGGTCGCTTGTCTCAAGCATGTTCACAGCGGTTGGTTTCCAACCTGACGAACTGCACGGTCTGTCAGGTTGGAAACCTGACCCACGGTCAAATCGCTCTCCAGGAATGACCCGCGAGGCGGAGCCGAAGAATGACGAAATCCGAATGACGAAAACGGTCAGCTACCGTAAATTCGACATTGGGCATTTGTCATTCCTCGGTCATTCGGCTTTCGCCATTCGGCCTTCATCATGGCACCACCCAGCGCAGCGCCGGTTGCCCTCGTGACCGGCGGCAGTCGCGGCATCGGCCGGGGCATCTGTCTCGAACTGGCCCGCAACGGTTATGCCGTGGCGGTCAACTATGCCGGCAACGAAGCCGCTGCCCAGGAAACCGAACGCCTGCTTCAAGCCCTATCCGCTCCAGTAGCTACCCTGCGCTGCCAGGCGGACGTGGGCAACAGCGCCGACCGCGACCGTCTCGTCGATGAAGTGCTGGCCCGCTGGGGCCGGATCGACGTGCTGGTGAACAACGCCGGCATCACCTCGCCGGGCCGACGCGACATTCTCGAAGCCGAGGCGGACGGCTGGGACCAGGTCATGGCCGTCAATCTGAAGGGACCGTTCTTCCTCACCCAGCGGGTAGCGCAGGAAATGCTCCGCCTGCACGGCCAGGGGCTGCCTGCTAACGGCAAGCAAGCCATCGTCAACATTTCGAGCCTGTCGGCGTACGCGCCGGCCACCAATCGAGGGGACTACTGCATTTCCAAGGCGGGTCTGCGCATGTTGACGCAGCTCTGGGCGCTGCGTTTGGCGGACCACGGCATCCGGGTCTACGAGGTCTGCCCCGGAGTGATCGACACCGACATGACGGCGGCGGCGAAGGAAAAATACACGCCATTGATCGAAGCCGGCCTGTCGCCGATCCGGCGCTGGGGCACCGCCGAGGATGTGGGCAAGGCCGTGGCGGCGCTGGTGTCCGGTACGTTTCCGTTCAGCACCGGCGACGTCATCAACGTCGATGGCGGGTTTCACATTCGGAAATTTCCAGTGACGTAAGGGCGTCGAGCGCGACATCGCAACGAGCAATTGGGCAAACACTCGGGGCTTCGGGAAGTGCCAGCCGTTCCCGACGCCTTTTCTGGAGACACGCCATGGGGAAAGAGCGAAAAGAATTCAACGACGCCTTGGCCAAGTACCAGGACGCCCACGCCGAAGCCACGCAGGCGCGCCAGCGAAACCAGACGGCCATGCAAGCGGCCCATGCGCTGCCGCTGACCGCGTGGTTGTCCCAGACGCCGGAGTACAAGAAAGCACTGGCGGAATGGCAAGCCGCGCAAAAAAGCGTCATGGCGGCAGTGGACCAGGAAGACCTGGCGCGCGAACGCCTCCAGAAGGCGGCCAAGAAGTATCACGAGTATAAAGACAAGCAGCGCAAGCTCGACGAGAATACACGAGCGCACTTTGAGAAATGGAAAAAGGCCAAAGCCGTCCTGGAGGACGAGGTCTTTCCTCTCTGATGATGGGATTGAATAACCGGAGATGCGACATGGCCAATATCCCCGACGCAGGCGCTGCGCAACAGCTCCGCAAGAAGTTGGAACAGGAGCTAGCCGAGAATGAGAAACGGCTGGCGCGGGAGAAGAAGCGGCTCGAAGCGCTGAAAAAAGTCAAAGAGCTCATGAAGGGGATAGACGACGACTGAGTGTTAGACCGAGAAGTCCCTCGCCCGGAAGGGCGAGGGGACAAAGGCTCTCGGATACGCTGTCAGGTTCCCACGGACCCGCTTGGCAGTCGCTGGCCGCTTGGCGGCGGCGCCTTGGCATTCTGGAGGGCCTCTTCGATGATCCGTCGCAGGGTATCGTGGCAGAGCTGGTATTGCTTGCGGAACACGGAGACCGACGTGAGGCAGCCATCGAGTTCCTTGGGCATGCCGCGCCAGTGATCGTCGAGTTTCTCGAGCGCGGCGCAGGCTTTCTTGTAGTCCGCATCGAGCTTCTTGGTCAGCTCCGTCCCCTTCTTTTGCAACTTCGGGTCGCTGCTCTTGGTGAGTTTCGCCGCTTCCTCGCGCTGCTTTTTGAACTGAACTGATTCGGCCAACCATTTCTTGGCCTGTTCTTCAAGAGCGTCGATCAGGTCGGTGAGGGTCGCTTTGGTATGAGCGGAGAGTTTCACGAGGTCGGACATGAGAGGAATCCCGGTGGTTAAGAGTCGAGGGTGCGCTCGAGGGCGAAGGGTTCAATCGTAGTTGTCGTTCGCGGTCTTCAAAGTCTTCAGGGATTTACCGATCGCTTCCTTGGCCTTGTTGAGGAAGTCGGGCAGGGTAGCCAGATTGGTCAGCACGGTGGCGAGTTCCACGCGCGTCTTCTCGGCCAGCACGGCGACCTTGTCCGCATGCGCCGGATGCTTGGAAGCCAGGACCTGGGCGAAAGCCTTCTTGTAGTTGGACACCTTGGCATGGTAGTCATCGGACGACTTCTTGAGGGCTTTTTGCAGCGCTTCGACCGGTTTGGCTGGATCGGACATGACTGTTTCTCGGAAGGTCAAGGAAACGATGGACGTGGCGCTGGGCTGCCAGGCCGAGATTCGCGAACGGGGGCCTCGGCTTTGGCTCTCGAAGTGCATAGTATCGCCGTGGCATGCCGCTGGCAACCAGCAGAAAAGGGCACGGCAGCCCCAGGGCACCGGGCTGTCGGAGAGACTGCCCGGCATCGGACTGCGGGCGCACGCTGGCGTTCGCATGCGCCTGGCCTGCTCCCCAGAAACTGGTCCAGTCGTTGTGAGAGTCCCGGAGGGACTCATGAGCAAGCGACGGATCGCCGACCAAATCGTACGCTGCCTGCGCGAAGCCGACCACTTTCGAGGCAATCGAGTCCTGGTCCGCGCCGGCGGGGCCTTCAGCGCCGGCCCCATCCGCAGCGTTGAACCGTTGCTCACACCAATACGCCATTCAGCATCACGTTGGTGGGCGACATGCTGCCCAGGCCCGGCGTTCCTTGGAAGCCGAACGTGGCGCTGCCGCCTGGCGGGATGGCGCCGTTCCACGAAACGGCCCGGATCACATAGTGGTCGCCCACATGACTGACGATCTCCGCGTTCCAGATGTTGGTGATGTCCGCGGCCAGGTCGAATTCCAGCGTCCAGCCATTCATCGCGGTCGTGCCCGTGTTCTTGATGGTCATGTCGGCCACGAAGCCGGAACCCCAATCGTCGCGCTTGAGGAAGGTCACGGCGCTGACTGGCACCTGTCCATCGTCGTTGGCGATTGTGCCCGTGGCGTCGCCATCGGCCAGCACGGCATTCGTGACCTGGCTCAGCAGCACGCGGAACGATTCGTTGGCTTCCACGGTCGTGTCGCCGCGCACGGCTACGGTGATGGTCTTGCTCGTTTCTCCCGGCGCGAAGGTGAGTGTACCGTTGGCGGCCGTGTAATCGCTGCCGGCGGCAGCAGTCCCGTTTTGCGTCGCGTAGTTCACCGTTACTGTGCCAGTCGCGGCCTTCGAGAGCGCGACCGTGAAGACCGCATTCCGGGTGCCGCTGTTGCCTTCCGTCACGCTCACATCGCCGATGGTCAGTGACGGCGGTGGCGGCGGCGGCGGAGCGCTGTCGTCGTCCTGGATGGCGCCCGTCGCGCTGGACTTTGTCAGCGTGGCGTTCGTCGGACTGCTCAGCCGCAACGCGAATTCTTCAGTCGCTTCGGCGACCGTGTCGCGCAGCACCTGCACGGTGATCGTCTTGCTGGTTTCGCCCGGCGCGAAGGTGAGCGTGCCACTGACTGCGGTGTAGTCACTGCCGGCAAGGGCCGTGCCGTTCGCGGTGGCATACTGCACGGTGATCGGCTGTGCGCTCACTTGCGACAGCGTGACCGTGAAGACGGCTGCCGTGGTGGCAGCGCCGCCCGTGGCGCCGCCGAGATTGAACTGCACTGGCTGGAGCAGATTCAGCTTCGCCGCGTCCACGGTCGTCCAGTCGCTGTTGAGGATGCCGCCGGTATCGCCGGAGTTGGGGTTCCAGGACCACCAGGTCCAGCTGATGCCGAGTTGGTTGGCGCCCAGGTCGTTGGTGCCATCGCCGTTGAGGTCGCCCTGAATGTACTGCACGATCTTTTGCGCCCACTGCTGGTCGCTCGCGGTTGCCAGGTTGCTGCCGAATTCGCCGAGCAGGATCGGCGCGGCGCCCTGGCGGAACAGGTAGCCCCAGTGCTGGTCCCAGACGGCGGGCAAGTTGTTCGGGTAGTTCGGATCGCTGAACCAGGTTTGCGCGTACACCGAAGAGGGATAGTCGTGCGGTGAATAGACCAGCCGGCCCGGCACGTTGAGCCGCACCGGAAACTCGCCCGCATTCGAGAGATTGCCGCCCCACCAGGTATTGCCCTCCGCCGTCGCTTCCACGCCTTCCACGATGATGAGCCAG
>JAGVLI010000107.1 GCA_020054355.1 Planctomycetales bacterium
CTCAACGTGCGCATCGTCGCGCCGCTGAGCGACCGCGTCGCCTACATGGCCCAGTGGTCCCGCCAGCCGGCCGACCTGGCGGCGGAGACTGTCCGGCAGCGCGACGAAGGCCGGGCCCATTTCATCCAGACCCATTTCCAGCGGGCCGCCAACGACATTTACCAGTACGACCTGCTGCTCAACTCCAGCGCGCTGGGCGAAGACCTCTGCGTCGAACTGATCGTCCTCGCCGCGCAGGCCAAGCAGAAGTCGCGGCTTGAGTCTGCCAATCGCTGATCGACTCCGCCGCCACTTTTACCGCTTGCGGTTTAGCACGCCGGTTCGGCCTTGTTCCGTTCCGCACCCCGGCGTAATATCCGCCCGCGACTGGCAAAGCGCCGGTTTGCGGAGCGTGGAAGGTCCGTCCTCTGGGTTTCGCTTGCCGAAACCCCCGCTCTTGACCATCTTCCCCGGAGAAAGGACTCTCCGGCTCATTCCAGGAGGGAAGCCCGATGGCCCACCCGACTCGTCCCTGGATCGGCATCAACGCCGATTTCGTCCCCGCCGGCAAAACCACTGGCGCCTACGCGCGCGTCAACGTCGGCTACTTCGATACGGTCTTCGCGGCGGGCGGTTTGCCGATCGTGCTGCCGCCGCTGAACCAGGAAGACGTCCTGGAATTCTTGCTCGATCAACTCGACGGCATCGTGCTCACCGGCGGTCTGGACCTCGACCCGCGCCGCTGGGGCCAGCCGCCTCATGCCGCAGTCCAGCCGATGCCGCAGCGCCGGGAAGACAGCGACCGCATGCTGGTGCAGCAAATCATCAAGCGCAAGCTGCCGGTGCTGGGCATCGGCGTGGGCATGCAGCTCATCAACCAGGCGCTGGGCGGCAGCCTGTATCTGCACCTGCCGGAGGAACTGCCGCGCGCCCTGCCGCATCGCGACCCGGCCAATACCCCGCATCGACATGCGGTGCTGCTGGAGCCGCGCACCCGGCTCGACGAGATTTACGGCGGCGGTGAAATCCGCGTGAACAGCGCGCATCATCAGGCCGTGCGGCTGGTCGGCTCCGGCCTGCGCGTCGGCGCCCGCAGTCCCGACGGGGTCATCGAAGCCATCGAAGCCATCGATCCAAACTGGTTCTGCATTGGCGTGCAATGGCATCCCGAATCGGACACGGCTTCCGCCCTCGACATGCAGTTGTTCGAGAGCTTCATCCAGGCGAGCCTGCGCCAGGATCAGACGCTCGGACTGGCGGCGTGAACAGTGAACAGTGGGCAGTGGGCAGTGAACAGTGGGCAGTGGGCAGTGGGCAGTGGGCAGTGAACAGTGGGCAGTGGGCAGTGGGCAGTGGGGCGTAAGTGAGCAGCGGTCCATCGAACTGAAAAAGGAGGGTAAGGTGGACTAATGAAAGTTCTGAACTACAGAGAGTTGATTGTTTGGCAGAAGGCAATCGATTTGGTTGAGTTCGCCTACCGCCTTACCAGGAAATTCCCGAAGGACGAGTTGTACGGCTTGACCAACCAGATGCGGCGAGCGTCGGTATCGATTCCAGCGAACATTGCAGAGGGACAGGGGAGAAAAGGCACCGGCGAATTTCTGCATTTTCTTTCGATCTCACATGGCTCGCTGCGGGAAGTCGAAACTCATGGGTTTATCGCGGCGCGATTGCAGTACATCCTCGATGAAGACTTGAAACAACTGCTCGACCGATGCTCGGAAGTCGGCCGTTTGCTCAACGGCCTCTCGAATTCTCTTTCCAGGTGAAATCATGGACTTGCTTTTCCGTACTGCTGCTCACTGCCCACTGTCCACTGCTCACTGCCCACTATGATCACTCGGACCATCATCGGCGTCGCGCCCGGCAGCAGCCTTTACGGCGTCGATGCCGTGCTGCTGGACATCCAGGGAGTCGGCCTGGACCTCGACGTGCGTCTGGTGCAGGCCGTCCATCATCCCTATCCCCGCGACCTGCGCGCGCTCCTATTGCAGCTGAGTGCCGGCCAGTCCGTCGAGATGCGCCAGGTGGGCTTGTTGCATCGCCTGCTGGGCGAGACGTTCGCGCTCGCCGTCCGCCAGGTGGCCGACCGCGCCGCCTTCAGCATGCAGCAGGTATTGTGCATCGGCTGCCCCGGCCAGAGTCTCTGGCAGGAAAGCGAGGGCCGCTATCCATCGCTGGTCGAAAGCGGGATGACGGCGGCGACGGCCGAGCGGACTGGCGTGACGACCGTGTCCGATTTCCGCAGCCGCGATCTAGCGGCAGGCGGTCAAGCCGCGCCGGTCGAGGCGCTGGCGGACTACTTGCTCTTCCGACACAGCCGTGAGGATCGCGCGCTGGTGCATCTGGGCGGCACGGCCGGTGTCGTGTGTCTCCGGGCCGGCAGCCGAGTCCAGGACGTGATCGGCTTCGACGCCGGGCCGTGCAATTTGCTGCTCGACGGTCTGGTGCGTCAACTCACGGCGGGCCGGGATGGTTGCGACCCGGGCGGCAAGTACGCCGTGCAAGGCCGCTGCCTGGAGCCGCTGCTGGAACGCTGGCTCTCGCTGCCCTTCTGGCAACGCAAGCCGCCGCGCTGTCTGCCTTCGCAGTTGTTCGGCGAGGAGTTTACCGCCCAGGTGGCGCGCCAGGC
>JAGVLI010000950.1 GCA_020054355.1 Planctomycetales bacterium
CATCGTTTCCACGACGTGCGCGAGCGGCACGGCACAGGGCCGCGTTGCAGCGCGCATCAGGAGAACGGAAAGCCGATCGGGCGCATTCACGGACGGCAACTCCTCAATCGAAGTGTAGCACGAGGTCCGCATGAGGCCGCGGGCAGCTGCGCCCGATATGGAGATCATTCCCGTCTTGATGCACTATACCCGGAAGACAGCGCTGCAACACACGGCAAGCCGAAATCACACGCGGAATCGAGTTTGCCCAACTTCCGAAAGCGCCCTACAGTTGGATACCCCACTTCCGCAACCTCCCCTACCGGAAGTCCCGTCCCATGTCGAATCAAACCTTGGCCATCACGACCACCTGCCCGCAGTGCGGCGCTTGCTTGATCGTTCCAGTACACTTCGGCGGCGAATGGCATCCGTGCCCGGGATGTCGATGTAGAATTCTGATTCCGACGATCGAGGAAAGTGAGGAGTCGGAGGAAGATTGAACGGTCCGAATCCCGCGGTCGGGAGGTGAGCCTGGTGCTGCTTCCAGGCACGGTCTGCCCGTGGGTCACGATTCCAATCGTGACAGACCGTGGAGCTTGTCACGATTGGAATCGTGACCCACGGGCAAGCGATCCATTGATGCAGCACTAGGGCTTTTTCGGTCGGGGTGCGTCGAAGTCCACCGGGTCGCCGAACTGCTTGCGGGCCTCGGTCAGCAGCTTTTCCAGCCGGCTGCGCTGCTCCGCGTGCTTCGGGTCCGCCGCGAGGTTTTTGATTTCGTCGGGATCGTTGGCCAGGTCGAACAGCTGCAGGTTCTTCACGCCGTCGGCGTGGTACGAGATCAACTTCCAGCGCTCGTCGCGCACCATCCGCTGACAATCGCGGTAAGCGCCGAGCAGCCAGTCGCGCACCTGCGCTTTTTCACCGCGCACGATGGGCATGAGCGTCGCGCCTTCGCACGGCTTGGGCACGGCCAGTCCGACGGCATCGCAGACGGTGGGAAACAGATCGAACAGGTAAACGAGCGCGTCCGATTTCTTGCCCTGGGGGACGCCAGGCCCGGCGAGGATGAGCGGCGGTTTGTTGTGCTCGTAGAGGTGTTGCTTGCCCATCAAGCCGTGACGGCCGCCGACTGCCAGGCCGTGGTCGCTGGTGTAAACGATCAGCGTATTCTCCAGCTGGCCGCGCGCTTTCAATTCCGCGACGATGCGCCCCAGGTGATGATCGAAACACGTGATGCACGCATAGTAGTCGGCGAGCTGGCGTTTCATCTCGTCCGGCGTGCGCGGCTGCGGCGCGAGCAGTTCGTCGCGGACGCGCAGTTCACCGTTGTCGAACGGATGCCGGGGCATGAAGTTCGGGGAAAGCTTGAGCTTGGCGGGGTCGTATTGCTTCACGAACTCGTCCGGCGCGACGCGCGGGTCGTGCGGCACCGGCGGGCCGAGATAGATGCAGAACGGCTTATCGGATTTCCGCTCGCGCAGCCAGGCAATGGCCTTGTCGGCGGTGAACTGGCTGGAACCGGCGCGTCCGCCGTGTTCCTTGTCGATGTCGTAAATGACGGTCTCGAAGGCTTCGTTGCCCGCGAGGAAGGTGTTGCCCCGCTTGCCGACGAACAGCGTGGCATAGCCCGCGCCGCGAAACACCGAGCCGAGCGACGGCCCATCGTAGGTCTTGGCCGTGGGGTTCGGGATGCGCCAGAGCGAACGGCCGCTCATCAGCATGGTGCGGCTCGGCGTGCAGACGGCGGGCATGGTGCTGCCCATGCAGTAGGTGTTGCCGAACACCATGCCGCGCTGGGCGAGCGCGTCGAGCGTGGGCGTGCGGATTTCCGGGTTGCCCAGGGCGTGGATCGTGTCCCAGCGCTGATCGTCGCTGACCACGAAGAGGAGGTTCGTTCGGGGTTTGTCCGCGGCGCTGGCCAGGCTTGCGCTGAAGCCGGAGAGCGCGACGAACCAAAGCAGTATCCAACCGGACGCAACGGACCAGCGTGGCATCTTCATGAATGTCGCTCGTTTGCCTGGAAGCCTTTTGGCAGCGTCAGGAAAGTCAAACCCCGGCAGGATGCGGCTGGTCGCGGCCAAATTCATTGCTACAGCCTGAATTTCGGGAGCGACGTCCCCAGGTCGCCGGATTTTTTCCCCCGTGCCGGGCGGGACCGGGAACTATAGTAGGTGGGATAGCAGCGGGTTCCCGGGCCGCGACCGTCATGAAGCAAACCGATTTCCTCAATCAACTGCGCCGACTGTTCTTCGCCGAGCGCCACGGACAGAGCAGCGATGCCGAACTGCTGGCGCGCTTTTGCAGCCAGCGCGACGAGGACGCTTTCACCGCACTGGCGGAGCGCCATGGGCCGGCGGTCTGGCACGTCTGCCGGCGGATGCTGCGCGACGAGCACCTTGCCGAGGATGTCTTTCAGGCCACCTTTCTGGTGCTGGCGCGCCGCGCCGGCAGCATTCGCCGGCCGGATGCGCTGGTCGGCTGGCTGCACGGCGTCGCCACGCGGCTGGCGCTCAAGGCCCGCTTGCGGGAAAGCAAACGCCAGGTGGCCAATGGGCCGGGCCAGGAACCGACCGCGCCGGACTTCGTCGAGGAGATGACCATCCGGGAACTGCGGACCGTGCTGGACGAGGAACTGCTGCACCTACCCGACAAATACCGCTACCCCCTGGTGCTCTGTTACCTGGAAGGCATGACGCGCGACGAGGCCGCCCAGCAGCTGGACTGTCCGCTGGAAACGCTGAAGAGCCGACTGGAGCGCGGCCGGGAATTGCTGCATGCCCGGCTGGTCAAGCGCCGCCTGGCGTTGCCGACCGCCTTCCTGTCGCTGCTGGTGGCGG
>JAGVLI010000603.1 GCA_020054355.1 Planctomycetales bacterium
ATCGCTGAAGCGGTTGCCGCTGCCCGTGACCAGCGTCTGGCCATCGGGCGTGAACGCGGCCGAGAAGACGTATTCGGTGTGGCCGGTCAGCAGGGCACGGCGCGTCAGCGTTTTCACGTTCCACAGGCTGGCCGTGTAATCCAGCCCCGCACAGGCCAATGTCTGGCCGTCGGGACTGAATAGCGCGACCAGGATGAGCTTTCGGCCAGCAGGCAAGCGATGCTTTTCCGTGCGACTGGCCACGTCCCAGAGACTGACGCTGCCATCATCGTTGCCGACGGCCAGCAATTTGCCGTCCGGCGAAAAAGACACGCAGCGCACCGGACCAGTTCCTGCGTCGAGCCGCGCTACCAGCTTGCCTTGCGGCACGTCCCAGAGACCGACGAATCCTTCTTCACCCGCGCTGGCCACGAACTTGCCGTCTGGACTGAAAGTCACGGCCCGGATGCGTCGCGAATGCCCGGCCAGCGTGGCCAGACACTTGCCGTTGTCGCGGTCCCAGAGCTTGAGCGAACCGCCGTCGCTGCCCGTGACCATCAGCGGTGCCCCAGACGCCAAGGCGAGGCACAGCACCGAATCATCGTGACACTTGCGCTCGGTCGGCTTGCCTGGGTTGCTCGCACTATGCATCAGGACGCTGCCATCGTCCCGGCCCACCGCGAGCATTCGTCCATCGGTCGAATAGGCCATGCAAATGATCTTCCGGGTTGCTTCCAGGGGAGCCGAGTCGGGCCGCGCCGTCGGTTGCAGCGACCAGTGCCGGATCGTGCCGTCATCTCCGGTCGAAGCGAGCGATTTGCCGTCCGGCGTGAAGGCCAAGCCTCGAATGATGCCCGTGTGGCCCTTGCATTGCAGTACCTCCGTCAACGTGTCGGTACTCCAGACATAGACGATGCGGGCGTCACCGGCCGCCGCGAGGTATTTGCCGTCGGCGGAGTACATCACGCAGCGCAATTGCTTGCGCTGCGCCGGCACGATGAACCTGGCTTCCAGGGTCTTCGTGGGCAATAGCGCGACCAAATAGCGACTGGTGCCCACCACGGCCAGGCTCGAACCATCCGGCGCGAATGCTACGTCGGTGAGCGGGCCAGGCTGGTCGAACTTATGGCAACGGTGCTGCTCGCCGGCGACATCGAGCAAGCGCAACATCTGCTCGCCAACAACCGCCAACGTCTTGCCGTCCGGAGCGAAGACCAGGGTCTGGCCCAACTCGGCGAACGGACCAAAGCTCCGCAGTTCTTTACCGCTCAGGAAATCGACCAGGCGCACGGTGCGATCCTCGCACAGGATGCCCGCAGTCCCGCCGTCGGCCGCGAAGGTGGAGGCCAGGACTCGTTGAGAAATCAGCGGCGAGACTGCGGGCGATTGCCCGCCTCCGTCCCAATGCAAACGGCTGCCATCGCGCTGGATGCTTCGGATATCGCGTTCCTTGCCGACGACGGCCCAGGAACTCAGGCTGCCTTTCACGGGCCAGCGCCGGTCCAGAGTACCTGCCTGCCAGTCCCAGAGTTGAAGGCCGTTCGGCCCGCCTGCGATCAAGTGGTTGGCATCGACCGGGGAGAACGCCAGCGTGGAGAGTTCGCCGCTCGGACTTCTCAGGGTGCGCAGGTCGTGACGGCACAGCTGGTAGTACATGCCCCAGGCGAAATCGCGCAGGTCCACCGGGCAGCGCTCCACATCTTCGAGCATGGCCAGCGCGCGGCCCGGATCGGCTTCGTAAATGTCGCCCACTTGAGCCAGCTGGATCGTGTAGAGGCTGCGCCGGCTCAACTCAAGTTGCTCCCGCAACAAGCCTGCTTGCAGGAGCGCTTCGCCCTTCAGCGACCGCTCGTTCTCCGCCACCGAGCGCAGATGGATGCTGAACCCCGCGCTGCCGAGGAGCAGCGCACCGACCGTCAGTGCCAGCACCAGCAGCAACGCGGCCGCGGCGGGACGCCGGCGCGACCATTTCCAGGCTCGTTCGAGGATGCCCACCGGCCTTGCCCGAATCGGCTCGCCCTTGAGGAATCGCAGCAGATCGTCGGCAAGCCCATCGGCGGTGGCATAACGACGGCGCGGGTCCTTGGCGAGACAGTGCAGACAGATGGTCGCGAGATCGGCCGGCACGCCGGGCTGCAAGCGGCGCGGCGACATCGCTTCGTCGCGCACGACCTGGGCCAGGGTGTTCAAGGGCGTATCCGCCAGGAAAGGCGGCCTTCCGGTCAACATCTCGAAGAGGATCGCGCCCAGGGCATAGACATCGGCCGCTGGGCCAATCGGTCCGCCCATGCCGGCTTGTTCCGGGGCCATGTAACTGGGAGTGCCAGCCAGCATGCCCGTTTCCAGCGAGACTGTCGGCGCTTCCACCAGGTGGGCCAGGCCGAAGTCGGCAATCTTCGGAACAGTGGTCAGTGGCCAGTGGCCAGTGGCCAGTGAGGAAGGAGTCAGCTTTGTGTCGGTACTGGCCACTGGCCACTGACCACTGGCCACTGACAAAAGGACGTTCGCCGGTTTCAGGTCGCGATGAATGATTCCCTGCCGGTGCGCGTAGCCCACGGCACGGGCCAGGGTTTCGACGAGCACGGCGCAATCGCGCGGCGGCTGCGGTCTTCCTTGGAGCCAGGAAGCCAGGCTGCCGCCGGATACCAGTTCCAGGGCCAGGTACGGCAGGCCGTCGGATTGGCCAATTTCGTAAAGCTGGACGATATTCGGGTGGCTCAGACGAGCCACGGCTTCCGCTTCGGCCCGGAACTGCTCGCTGGCTTCCGGGGTGGCGTGCGCACCCGCCAGGATCATCTTGATGGCCGTGGGCCGACGCAATTCCCGATGCCGAGCGCGGTAAACCACGCCCATGCTGCCCCGCGCCAGTTCTTCCAGCAGATCGTAGGGGCCGAGTGGCCGCCCTGCTGCGACCTGGATTGCCGGCGATGCGCCGGTCGGCGAATTGCTCGGCGTCTCGTTGAGAAAGCAGTGGACCTGGAATTGCTCGGCGAGGGCTGCTCCCCACTGGGGAAAGCGCCGCGCGTATTCTTCCGCGTCGGGTCGAGCACCAAGTTGCTCCAGCGACACGAATTCGGTATAGAGCAGTTCGACCGCCAGATCGGCATGGTTCGCCAGGGCAGGGAATTGCTGGAGCAGTTCTTCGGCGCACGGCTGGCCGGATGATTTTACCCGACGGGCGAGCAGGGCGCAAGCCTGCCGCAAGGTTTGTTCCAGCTCAGCGGTTGAGGACTCGTTGGACATGGTGCAACTACAGTATACTGTCGAGCATCGAGCATAAAGCGCCGCGCTCGACGAAGCAATCTCCCGAAGGCACGCGGCCCGATGGCTGAATCCGCGGTACCCGATGATCTGGAGTCCTTGCTCGGCCGAGTGCAAGCGGGGGACGATGCCGCGCTCGCCGAGTTATTGCAGCGCTATGAAGTCCGCCTCCGCACCGCCGCGCGCGTCCTGCTCGGCCCGCTGCTCCGTCCCCACCTCGACAGCCTGGACCTGGTGCAGTCAGTCCATCGCGTCCTGCTGCCCGGCCTGCGCGCGGGCCAGTACGAGTTGACCGATCCGGAGCAACTCGTCTCCCTGGCCGTGACCGTGCTGCGCCGCAAGGTCGCCGACAGCTGGCGCAAGCTGCAGACCCACCAGAAATGGGCAGCACAATCGTCCGAAGCGGCGCTCGCCACGCAGCGCCCCGACGACGATCCCGCCCGCCTCGCCCAGTTCCGCGACAGCCTCGAAAAGCTGTTTGCTCAAGTCAACGAAGCCGACCGCCGGCTGCTCGAATTGTACCTGGTCGGCTGGGGGTCGGCGGACATCGGCGCGAAGGTCGGTTACAGCGATCATGTCGTTCGCGCCCGGCTCAGTAAGCTGCGTTTGAAACTGGCAGAGTTAGGCGGCCCGGACTGGTTCTGAAAGATTGCCGGAAAAACTCGTAGGGCCCGCTGTGTGGACCATTGAGCCACCGAAATGGTAATGGTCATGGTCCGCACAGCGGACCCTACTGCTGAAATTGGCGGCCCGGACTGGTTCTGAAAGATTTTTCGTTTTCCGGGTGCGCTGCGGGCCTGCAAACCGATTGCATGGCAGAGGCACGTGGAAAAGCTGCCCTCCAACACCGCAATCGGTAGGCCGTTCATGAATACTCGGACCTTGCTCGTCACGCTCGTCGGCCTGGGATGGTTTGCCGGCCTCGGCTCGGCAGCCGACGCTCCGCGCTTGCCGCAGCCAGTGCAGCGATCAGTGGACTTCAATCGCGAAGTCCGGCCAATCCTGGCCCACCGCTGCGCCGAATGCCACGGCCAGGAGAAAGCCAAGGGCCAGCTGCGGCTCGACTCCCGCGAGGCCTCGCTGAAGGGCGGTCGCGGCGGGCCGGCATTCGTCGTCGGCAAGAGCGCTGACAGCGAGCTGATTCGCCGCGTCGCCGGCCTGGTGGCAGACCAGGAACACGTGATGCCGCCCAAGGGGGCGCGACTGACGGCGGAGGAGATCGGGATTCTTCGGGCTTGGATCGACCAGGGCGCGAAGTGGAACACGGCAAGCCTCATCGACCGAGGCCCGCCGCCGAGCGTTGCGCCTCGTCAGCCTGCTGTGCCGCCGGGCGACGGTCATCCGCTCGACCGCATCCTGTCCGTCTACTTTGCCAAGCAAGGCATCACGCCGCCGGCCCTCGTTTCCGATGCGGTCTTTGCCCGCCGGGTCTATCTCGACGTGATCGGCCTGCCGCCCGCTCCGCAGGCATTGACCGCCTTTCTCGAAGATAAGTCACCCGACAAACGCGAAAAGCTGGTCGCCCTGCTGCTGGCCGACGGTCGTGGCTATACCGATCACTGGATCACCTTCTGGCAAGATCACTTGCGCGACGGCAAGAAGGACCTGGGCACCACCGACGTTTTCACGCCGGTCACCGATTGGCTGGAACACAGCCTTTTGCAAAACAAGTCGTTCGATCGTTTTGCCAGCGAACTGGTCAATCCCGCCGAGAACGCGAACTTGCCTGCCCCCGTGCCGGAGCGGGATGACGTGCCCCGCGTGGCTACACCCGCCGTCAAGCGAATCACGGATGCAGCGGGTTTCATCGCCGGCTTGCAGGCTGGCCTGGAGGTGCCGCGCGGCGATCAAGCCTGGCAAGTACAAGCGGTGCAGAATATCAGCCAGGTGTTTCTGGGCGTGCAGCTCAAGTGCGCCACCTGCCACGACAGCTTCCTGGACCGCTGGTCGATGGCGGAAACCTGGGGCATGGCCAATATCTACGCGGAAAAGCCTCTGGAGATGATGCGCTGCGAGGTGCCCACCGGCAAGAAACCCGCGCCGCGCTTCATGTTTCCCGAAGTCGGCAACGTCGATCCCACCGCTCCCGTCAAGGAACGCCGAGCGCAGCTGGCACAATTGGTCGCGTCGCCGAAGAATGGCCGTTTCGCCCGCACCGTCGTCAATCGGCTGTGGGCCAGGCTGCTCGGTCGGGGTATCGTCGAACCGTTGGACGATATGTCAGTTCAACCCTGGAACGCCGATCTACTCGACTGGCTGGCGGCGGACCTGGTCGCCCAACGCTATGACCTGAAGAAGACCCTGCACCGCATCTTCGCCTCGCGTGCCTACCAGCTGCCCGCCGTGGAAGCCACGCCAGCAGAAACCGCCTACCTCTTTCGCGGGCCGTTGCTGCGGCGCCTGTCCGCCGAACAATTCGTGGACGCCCTGGCGGCGATCTCGGGCCGGAACGAGCGGGCCTGGCGCGAAAACGGCAACCGTTTGCTGGACGTGCTGGGCCGACCCGACCGCCGCACCGTCGCCACCCGCCGCGAGTGCCAGTCGTCTCCGCTACAAGCCCTGGAACTGCTCAATGGCGCTGAACTGCACACGCTGCTTTTTGAAGTCCGGAGCCAGGCGCTGCAGGCGGAAGACGTGGTATTGCAGGTCCGCCAGGTGTTTCGCCACGCCCTGAGTCGCGAGCCTACCGAGAAGGAGGCGCGGACTTGCGCTTCGTTGCTGGGCAAGTCGCCGAGCGCCGCCGGGCGCAGTGACTTGTTGTGGATCATTGCCATGCTGCCCGAATTTCAGCTGATTCGTTGAAGCCAAGCCGTAGGTCAGGCTTTCCAGCCTGACATCACGCCGCACGACCGGCCGAGGCCGTTGACGCGCGACCTGCCTGGGACAGTCCTGTCAGGCTAGAAAGCCTGACCTACGTGATCTTCGGACATGCTTTGAGGAGCCGTCATGAACCGTATCGATCGGCGGGATTTTCTGAAGAGCGCCGCGCTGGCTGGCCTGGCGGCCGGAATGCCGAAATACGTCTGTGCAAAGCCGCAAGCGGCCGCCCGCGCCGACCAGATGATCTTGCTCTGGATGGGCGGCGCCATGTCCCAGACCGAGACCTTCGATCCGAAGCGCTGCACCCCGTACTCCAAGGGCATGGACACCAAAAGCCTGCTCTGCACCTTCCCGACCATTGACACCGCCGTCGATGGCATCAAGTTTTGCCAGGGTGTCGAGAAGATCGCCGGCGTGATCGACCGGGGCGCGGTGCTCCGTTCGTTCGTGGCGCGCGAGTACGGCGCGCAGGCCGAGGACTTGCAGCACATCCCGTTGCAATTCAAATGGCACAGCGGTTACACCACGCCCAGCACGGTGGCAGCGCCTTACCTGGGAGCGGTGGTTTCCAAGCTGCTGGGGCCGCTGAATCCGGACATCCCCGCCTACATCGAAATCGGCCGTTCCGAGCAGACCGCGAATGTCTTTCTGGCGTTGCAGGCGTTCCGCACCTCGGGCTTCCTCGGCAGCGAGTACGGTTCGCTGATGATCCCCGAAGCCAGCCAGGCCGGCGCGGTCATTCGCTCGCGCCTGGAGACCGGCCGCTTCGAGAACCGGCAGAAACACTTCAAGGAACTCGTGGAGGCCAGCCCCATCGCCGAGCTAGGCGGCAGCGCGCAAAAAGAATCGATGCTGGCTTCACTGGAAAGCGCCTACCGGCTGATGAAATCGCCGGCCGCCAAGGCGTTCGACCTCTCGGCCGAAGCGAAGCTGCTCTACGACACTTACAACACCGGGCCATTCGGCCGGGGCTGTCTGCTGGCCCGCCGGCTGGTGGAGTCCGGGGCGCGGTTTGTCGAGGTCCATGTCGATTTCGAGAATGCCAAGGGCTGGGACACGCACGACGACGGCCACAACGGCCAGGCCAAGATGAAGAAGACCATCGACGCGCCGGTGGCTCAACTGGTGCGCGACCTGGAAAAGAGCGGCCGGCTCGACCGCACCCTCATTGTGCTGGCGACCGAGTTCGGCCGGTCCACCATCGGCCGGGGCGGCAGCAAGGCCAAGACCATCGAGAGTCCGAAGAACTACGGGCTGCACGGCCATTTCGGTGCGGCAGCCAGTTGCTTGCTCTTTGGCGGCGGCGTGAAAAAGGGCACGGTTTACGGCAAGACCAACGACGAATATCCCTGCGAGACCGTGGAGAACCCGGTGCCGATCCACGATCTGCACGCGACCATCTATCAGCTGCTGGGCATCTCGCCGCGTCACAGCTTCGAGGTGGAGAAGCGTCCCTTCTACGTCACCAAGGACGGCATCGGCAAACCGATCCAGGCGCTCGTCGGCTGACGATCCTCTGGGTCCGCCAAATTTCCGGACGGAAATTTGGCGGACCCAGCTGGGCGTGCGAGAAGCGGTGCGGCGGCCTTGGTCCGTAGCGGACAGCTGCCGTTGGCATCCGATGAGCAGTCAGCAATCGCGGGCCAGTCTCGGGGAAAGTCACCTGGTAATGCCGCGGAATTGTAATGCAGCGGCTGCGCGGGCAGACTCGGCCAAGGCCCCGATGACCATCTGATGGTGGGGCGAAAGCTGGCAGACCGGATCGGTGGTGGCCGGGTCGCCCGTCAAGAGAAAAGCCTGGCAGCGGCAGCCGCCGAAATCGAACTCGCGCCGCTCGCAGCCACGGCAAGGTTCGGGCATCCAGTCGGTGCCGCGAAAGCGCTGGAAGACTGGGGCATTGAACCAAACGGCTGCGAGCGAGCAGTTTCGGACGTTGGGGAACTCCAGTCCCGGAATTTCGCGCGCGGTCTGGCAGGGCAACACCATGCCGTCCGGCGCCACGGTCAGGAAGACGCGGCCCCAGCCGTGCAGGCAAGCCTTGGGGTATTGCTGAAAGTAATCCGGAAGGACATGCAGGATGTCTGGCCGGC
>JAGVLI010000253.1 GCA_020054355.1 Planctomycetales bacterium
CACGACGCTCTTCCGGATCTAAGCCGAAACGCTTCGCGATATTTCTCTAGCCAGTTCCGGCCTGCTCTCCAAGCGCGTCGGTGGGCCGAGCGTCCGTCCGCCCCAGCCGGCCGGCATCTCCGAGCTGACCTACGCCGGCAGCGCCCGCTGGGTGGAAAGCACCGGGGCCGACCGCTACCGCCGTGGCCTGTATACCTGGTTCCAGCGCACCAGCCCTTATCCGATGCTGCTGACCTTCGACGCCCCCGACGGCAACCTGTCCTGTTACCGCCGGGAAAAGACCAACACGCCGCTGCAAGCCCTGACGCTGCTCAACGACACCGTCTTCGTGGATTGCGCCCAGGCCCTGGGCAAGCGGATCGTCGAGGAAAAGCCCGCGGATACCAAGGAACGCCTCCGGCACGGCTTCCGGCTCTGCCTCGGCCGGGAACCCTCGGTCCAGGAGTTGGACCGCTTGCAACGCCTGTTCGCCGAACTGCTGTCGATGTGCAAGGCGAAGCCGGAAGAAGCGGTCAAGCTGGCCGGCAAGCAGCCGCCTGCGGGCGTCGATGCCGCCGAGGCCGCCGCCTGGGTGGCGCTGTCGCGAACGCTGCTGAACCTGGATGAGTTCGTGACGCGGGAGTAAAGGAGCCACGCATGACCGCCATCGTCAGTCAGCCCGAACCCGTGCGGCCTTCAGTGGTTCCGAGCGCGGACCTGGGACAGTGTCTCGTGCTGGAGGACATCACCTGGCAGCAGTATGTCACCATCAGCGATGCGCTGCCGGAGCGCGGCGGCTTGCGGATCACCTTCGATCGAGGAAGGTTGGAGTTCATGACGACCTCAACCCGTCACGAGAAATTCAACAAATGGTTTGCTCGGTTCCTGGACATCTTGGCCGAGGAGACTGGCTTGCCCACGGTAACCGCTGGACACATGACTTTTCGGCGAGAAGACCTGGATCGGGGGATGGAGCCTGATGATTGTTTCTGGATTGCTCACGAAAAACCGATGCGCGCCGTCGATCAATGGCTCCCCGAGCGCGATCCACCACCGGACCTCGTTCTTGAGATCGAAATCTCGCGCAAGATCATCGACCGCCTGCCGATCCTGGCGGCGCTGCGCGTTCCGGAAGTTTGGTGCTTCGACGGCATTGCCATCCGCGTTTATATCTTTGGGGCCGATGGGCAGTATCGGATAGTCGAACGTAGTCCGACGTTTCCCAAAGTGAACCTGAATGGCCTGGTGCCGTTTTTCCGCCGCGCCGAAACCGAGGATTCGCTGACGGTCATCCGTGCCGTCCGCGCCTGGGTGCGGGAACAACTGAACGCCGCGTAACCGATGGGAAAGGGGACCACGATGCTCGCCCGGTGTTCTTACCTGCTGCTCGGCCTGCTGCTCGCGGTATCGACCGGCGCCGCCCAGACTCCGGCCAAGCTCGACGCCAAGGACCAGGCTGCCATCCGAGGCATCCTGGAGCAATACCGCAAGGCGCTCGGCGCCGCCGACGGCGAGGCGTTCGTCAAGATTCTCGACAGCAAGACCGTGCAGTGGCACGAAGAGGCGGTCAAGGAAGCACAGTCGGCGACCAAGGCCGAGCTGGCCAAGCTGGGTCTATTGCGACGGCTCACGGTCCTGCGGCTGCGGCACGAATACAAGAAGGCGGACCTGGCGAAGCTGACCGGCCCGGAAGTGATCGTGGCGTCCGTCAAGAAAGGCTGGATCAACAACAACTTCGCCGACATGGTGGTGATCGCCAGCTACGGCCTGAACAAGGATGGCCTGGCCTACGTCACCCTCCGCCAGAACGCCAAGGTGCCGGCCTTCTGGTTCACCAAGGAAACCGGCCAGTGGCAGCTGGCCCTGTCGCAGACCTTCGCGGGGGCCGACAAGGGACTGGAGCAGGTCGTGAAGAAAACCGGGATGTCCGAGGAGGACTTCCTGCTCAGGACGCTGGAGACGGAATCGAAGAAAAAGATCGACAAGAAAATCCTGGATGGACCGCTGGAATAGTCATCAACCGGAGTTCGTTCATGCACCCGCTGCAACAATACGCCCTGCAATCCCGCCGCAACTTCCTGGCCACCAGCGCCAACGGCATCGGCGCCGCCGCCCTGGCTTCCCTCCTCCAGGAAGACGGTCTGCTGGCCGCGCCGGCCGCCGACCCGCTGGCCCCGCGCAAGCCGCACTTCGCCGCCAAAGCCAAGGCATGCATCTGCATCTACCTCGAAGGCGCGCCCAGCCAGATCGACCTCTTCGATCCCAAGCCCAAGCTCAACGAACTCAACGGGCAGAAGCTGCCCGATTCCATGACCGAGAAGGTGCGTTTCGCCTTCATCCAGAAGGAAGGCGCCCGCCTGCTGGGCAGCCCGCGTAAATTCACCAAGCACGGCCAGTGCGGCATGGAACTGTCGGACTTCGTGCCGCACCTCGGCAGCGTGGCCGACGACGTTTGCCTGGTGCGCTCGATGCACACCGAGGCGTTCAACCATCATCCCGGCCAGCTGATGATGAATTGCGGCGTGCCGAACTTCGGCCGGCCGAGCATGGGTTCCTGGCTGACCTACGGCCTGGGCAGCGAATCGAAGAACCTGCCCGGCTACGTCGTCCTGACCGCCGGTCGGGGCACCAGCGGCGGGGCCAGCAGCTGGCTGAGCGGCTTCCTGCCCTCCACCTACAGCGGCGTGCTGTTCCGCAACCAGGGCGAGCCGGTGCTGAACCTCAACAACCCCGCTGGGCTGAGCGAGGAAATGCAGCGCAAGACCATCGAGGCCTTGCAAGACCTCAACGGCTTCCGCCACGAGCAGATCAAGGACCCGGAGATCAACAGCCGGATCGCCGCCTACGAGTTGGCCTTCCGCATGCAGTCGGCCGCCCCGGAACTGATCGACCTGAAAGGCGAAAGCGCGGAAACCCTCAAGATGTACGGCGTCGGCCGGGAAGATAGCCCGATCCAGGGCCCTCATCGCGGCGGGGGCAAGGGCCAGTACAACGCCTTCGCCACCAACTGCCTGCTGGCCCGCCGGCTGATCGAGCGCGGCGTCCGCTTCGTCAACCTCTATCACGCCTCCTGGGACCACCACAGCAATCTCGACAAGGAATTGCACTTCAACTCGGCCATGGCCGACCAGCCGGTGGCGGCGCTCATCAAGGACTTGAAGCAGCGCGGCTTGCTCGATTCCACCATGATCCTCTGGCTCTCCGAGTTCGGCCGCACGCCGCTGGGCGAGAACCGCGGCGGTTCGACGAACGTGACCGGCCGCGACCATCACCCGTTCTGCTTCAGCATCTGGATGTCGGGCGGCGGCATCAAGGGCGGCCAGGTGATCGGCAAGACCGACGAGATCGGCTGGAACATCATGGAAGACCCGATCCACATCAACGACCTGCACGCGACCATCCTGCACTGCTTCGGCATGGACCACCTGAAGCTGAACTACCGCTTCCAGGGCCGCGACTTCCGCCTGACCGACGTGGCCGGCAAGGTCGTCAACAAGATGCTGGCTTGACCGTCGCCGCTTGCGGTTTCGCACGCCCCACGCGGCGCGAAAGCATGACGGTGGGTAGCACGTCTTGCGCATGCCTGCGGAGTACCGGGGGACGTGCCGATGTTCGAGCGATGGGGCCGCCGGTGGGAGTGTCTTCGCGGGTACGCAGTCGTCGAGCCGGAGGGCTGGTTCCTCGAACTGTGGGACATCACTGACGACCCGAGTGGCGAGGTAGTGTTGTTCGCTCGCTGGCCGGACAGGGGCGAGTTGAGCGTGTCCCAGTATCGTGCGGAGCTGTGCCCGGAGATCGTGACGTGGTTCACCGACGAGGCGCGGGTAGCCATCGCCCCAATACACGCCGAGCCAGGCACAACCGCGGACAGCGGCCTCGATCCAGGTTCTTGACCATACACGGCGCCTCAGCGCGGGCCGCCGCTGCCGAGCCGGGGCGTTCGGCGGCGGTTGCATCCAGTGTAGCCTCGCGATATCGTATCTCTATGAACGGCTACATCCGCGGAGGCTCGATCATGACGCCTGCTAGCCTGGCTGACTCGCGCGTGCAAGCAGCCCTGCGCCACGGGGTTCACGCCCTCCAGCGCGTGGCGAATTATGCCCTGCCGGCGGCCTTGGATCGGCGCTTGCAGCAACTCGGCGAAAACAAGGAGTATCTGGGCGCGGCGGAGCACGAGGAATTGCTGGCCCTGGTGACGTTCGCCCAGGAACGAACGCTCGAGAAGTTGCAGGCGGAGTTGGCCCTGCGCGAGCTGCAAACCCTCCTGCCGGACGAGGGCCAGCCTTGAGCGTCGTGGATGCCGACACGCGCGCCGCCATCGAGGAACGAGCCGGATTTCGGTGCGAGTACTGCCGGCTGCCCGTGCGCGGACAGATTGCCACCTTTCCCGTCGATCATGCGACGGGTGCCATGCTTTCCAATTGCGGTCGGGCGGCACGTCCCTCGGTACTCCGAGAGTGTGCGGAACCCGAAGCGACTTCACCCACGCCGTTGGGCACCGTCCGCGCACGCGCTCGAAGTACCAAGGGACGTGCCACCCGTCGTGCGCGGGTGCTTCGCGGTCGATCTCCTACTGGGCAAGGAGTAGGGCATCCGGCTGCACACTTGCGAAGCGCGAAGCCCCAGGGGACAATCGAGGTAGATTGTCAGAGAATCCCAATCCGCGTGTTCGTCGATCCCTGGGAGCTGAAGAAATGCCCTTTTCAACACCTGCTGGACTTCTTCGCACTTCGGCTATCGTTGTTCTGACCCTCGCCATCGCGGGCGAACAAGGTGCTGCTGCCGATGACCAGAAGATCAGCGATTCGGTCGCCCGATACTGCAAAGAACTGAAAGATAAGGACAGCAAGGTCCGCATTCACGCTGCCGTCGAACTAGGTAAACTCGGCGTCAAGGCAAAGTCCGCCATCCCCGAACTGATGGCTGTCTATCGAGATCAGGATCACCACGTCAAGGGAGCAGCGGCGTACGCTTTGGGCCAGATGGGCAGCGAAGCACTTCCCGCAATTCGGCAGGCACTGACCGACAAAGATTATCAACTTCGGATACATGCCATCTGGGCACTTGCCAATTTCAATCCAGCGCCAAAGGAAGTTGACCCACTGCTTGCGGCCCAGCTGAATGACCCCGAGGTAGGTCATTCCGCTGCACGCGCTCTAGCGACCGTTGGAGAACCTGGTATTCGCCTGCTGCTCGAAGCAGCCACGCACAAAAACCCGGAGATGCGCGACCGGGTAGCATACGGCTTGTCGCGCGCGAAAGGTAAACCCAAGGAAGCGACCGCCGCCTTGATCGAGTTACTCAAAGACAAGGAACCAGCCGTTCGCAACAGCGCGGCAGGGTCACTGATCTGGTACGGCCCTCGTGCCGAAGCCGCCGTCCCCCTGCTGGTTCAAGCTCTGCGCGAAAAGGACATGCACGACGTTGCGCCCGACGCGCTAGCGCGCATTGGTCCGGCTGCCGTCCCGCCAGTAATCGAGGCTCTGGGTGACAAGGACATCGTTGTTCAGGTCGGTGCGTGCCGCACGCTGGCGTTGATGGGACCAAAGCGGTCTAGTTCTTATTCGTCGCCCGATGACCTGCCGACGGCGCCACTCAAGTTGCGGCCGGCGGTCGCGCCGCTCGTGGAGCACCTGAAAGCCAAGGATCAGCTACTTCGCTATGTTGCGGTGGCTGCACTGGGTGCCCTGGGAAACGAGGCTGGGGCGGCCGAAGGGGCTTTAATCGCCGCACTTGGCGACATGGATCGCGGAATGCGTAACCGAGTCGCTTTTGCGCTGCGTAATATCGAGCCGAAGACAGAGGCGGCCATCGCTCCATTGATTGCCGCGCTCAAGGATGATTTTGACCCTGTCCGAAATGGCGCGGCGCAAGCGCTGGGAAGCATGGGACCGATGGCAAAGGCGGCCGTCGAGCCGCTTATCCCACTGCTGCAAGACAAAGCGGGATTCGTACCATCCGCCGCTGCGACAGCGTTGGGGAACATTCGTGCTGAACCGCGGAAAGCCGTGCCGGCTCTGATTCTTGCGTTGAAGCGCGACGACACTTCGCTGCGCTGGGCTTGCCTGGATGCGCTTGGTAAATTCGGTCCGGACGCCAAGGAGGCTGTGCCCGCCATTCTTCCGCTTCTGAAAGAAAGGGATTTTCGAGGTTTTGCCGCCGACGCTTTGAACAAGATCGATCCGGAAGCCGCCAAGAAGGCTGGCGTGTTGGAGCCATTGAAATAGGCACGAGGGCCTGAAAGCGAAAGTTGTAGTCGATTGCTGCAATCGGTTCTCGCATTCACTCCCTGACTTCAGCCCGCCCGAAGCCGGTCAACGTCGGCTGGGTGGCACGTCCCTCGGCACTCCGAGGGCGTGCGGAACCCCGAAGCGATTTCACCCACGCCATTGGGCACGTCCCGCGCACGCCCTCGGAGTACCGAGGGACGTGCCACCCGTCGGCGCGAAAGCATGACGATCATTCGTGTACTTCTGGTATTGCTGATCGTGATCGGCGTCGCCGTCGGCTGGTGCGGTCAGTTGAGCGACACCGCGCAGCGCATGGCCGTTTACCAGGTTCATGTCGCCGCCGAAAAGGGCGCTGTCGAACGGCAGGCAACGGCCTTGCAGGAGGCTCAACAGGCCCTCGATGTCAGCCTTTCCCTGAACAACGTGACCACCTACGCCGGGCTGGCCATTATCGTGCTGGCAGGCACTATTTGGTCACTGCTGAAGAAGCCGGCAGCGAGCGCTGCGGAGTAACCTCGCCGCCTGCGACCGCGCACAGCTGGCTCTGCTTCCGGCCCTTGATTGCAACCCCAGTCCGCTTTACACTGGCGTTATCTCTCCCTTGATACTCGCCAGCGGTTTCCTGCCTACGAATGGTGACACACCATGACCTCGCATACCTTGTTGCCGCATCGTTTTCGCTTCGCGATGACTCTGTGTACCCTGTCGACCGGAGTGGTTTACGCCACCGAGCCGCCGGCCGGCGAGCTGATCTATCGCAAGCAGTGTGCGTCGTGCCACGGTCCCGCCGGCGAGGGCACCAAGGAGGTGCCCGAAAAGCTGATCGGCGACCGCTCGGTTCCCAGCCTGGCCAAGATCATTCACAAGACGATGCCGGAGGACAAGCCCGGCAGCCTCTCGGTTGCCGAGGCCGAGCGCGTGGCCGTCTATGTCCACGAGGCGTTCTACTCGGCTGCGGCCCGCGAACGCAACAAGCCGCCGCGCATCGAGCTGGCCCGATTGACCGTCCGCCAGTATCGCAGCGCCGTCGCCGACCTGATCGGCAGCTTCCGCCCCGCCACGCGCCTCACTGAGCAGTCGGGGCTGAAAGCGGAGTATTTCAAGAACCGCCGGTTCCGCAACGAGGACCGCGTCCTGCAACGCATCGACCCGGAAGTCCGCTTTGACTTCGGCACCGAAACGCCCGTTCCGGACAAGACGGAAGCGCACGAATTCTCGATCCGCTGGGCCGGTTCCGTGGTGGCCCCGGAAACCGGGCAGTACGAGTTCATCGTCCGCACCGAGCATGCCGCCCGGCTCTGGCTCAACGACCTGAACCGGCCGCTGATCGACGCCTGGGTGAAATCCGGCAACGACACGACCTATCGCGGCTCGATCTTCCTGGTCGCCGGCCGGGCTTACCCGTTGCGGCTGGAATACTCCAAGGCGAAGCAGGGTGTGGACGACTCGAAGACCAACAAGACCAAGCCGCCGCCGGTCAAATCGTCGATCGCGCTGGAATGGAAAGCGCCCCACCGAGCCACGGAAGCAGTCCCGGCCCGTTCTCTGTTGCAGAGCGTGGCGGCGCCGTCGTTTGCCGTTGAGACTCCGTTCCCGCCGGACGACCGCAGCTACGGCTGGGAGCGAGGCACGACCGTATCGCGCGAATGGGACCAGGCCGCCACCGACGCCGCCCTGGAGACGGCGGCTTACGTGGCCAGCCGGCTCAATGA
>JAGVLI010000456.1 GCA_020054355.1 Planctomycetales bacterium
CGTGCGTCTTCAGGCCGTCGCGCAGCACGTCCAGGCTGCGGCTGGAAAAACCCGTGGTCGCCACCGGCATCCGCAAGGGCACCATCCACAGGCCGTCGTCCGCGCCCGGACGCGGCTCCTCGAAGCCGGTGGAGACGGTGACGCGGTCGTACTGCACGCCGTCGATCTTGATGGGCGCCTTCAAGCCCACGCGCATCGGCTTGCCGTTCTGCTCGACCAGGTCGCGGCGCTCGAAGCGCTCGACGAAGCCGTGCATTTGCGTGAACGGCGTGACGCCCGCGATCGGGTCCTTGCCGAAGGCCCAGGCGTAAGCCACCGCGCCGACCAGCTTGCCTTCGATGTAAATGGGGCTGCCGCTCATGCCGGCGATGACTCCCGTTCGTTCCAGATCGAGTCCGGACAGCCGGCACAGAATCAGATCGCGGCCGGGACTGGTGTTCTTCATGATGCCGAGCACCTCGGCATCGAACGTTTCGAGCTTGATGCCTTTCATCACGGTGCGCCCGGTGCCTTTCATCCCGGGCCGGAGGTCGTCTACCTGCCAGTAATTTTGCGGATTGGGTCCGGCGTGCAGCAACGACGGCAGCAGGCCGAGGACCAGGATGGCAGCGAACGGCATGAGGGGCGCGAAGCGAGCAGCGGGTCGGATGGTGGCGATCATGGCCACACCTCCAAACAATGCGGATGGTATGTCCGGGCTTTTGCCCATCATGGACGCAAGCGGCACGGATCCGCGCGGGGCCGGAATTGCCCCGTGAGGGGAGACAGGTGGAGACCAGGGACCGGAGGTCGAGGGAGTAGATCAGAGGCTGCGTCAGCACGGCAGAACCTGTCCGGTCTGCCCTGGGAACCCCACTAAACCCGATACTCTAGCGAGGGTCCCACTTTCGAGACAAGGGCAATTGGTCGGTGTGCCGCTCGATGTTGCTCCGTTCCGTGCTGTCCGGCCGCTCGAAATGTCGAGAAACCGGAGGAGCCTCTAATCAACCATAGGTCACGAATTGCTGCGCCGCCAAAAAAACAAACCCTCGGGAGAATCCGAGGGTCAGCTGCAAAACATTGGCTGCGGCTTGTGGCTTCGCGATTCATTTCAGCGACACGAACTCCGTGAGATACGAAATGGAGGCCGCAGTCTTGCCGTCGGCTCGCAATAGCCCTTCGACTTCGACCAGGTAGCGCTTACCCGGCGCGACTGCCGATGCTTCCGGACGGAAGATGACGCAGTAAGGCAGCCCGGCGCCCAGGTTGGAGTTCTTGGTGAGGTTCAGTTTCAGCGGCTCGCCGGCTTTGTTCAGCTGGGCATCCACCGGGGTCAGCTGCACCTTGACGTTGTCCTTGAGCGCGGCGAACTTCTTGGGATTGAGCGACACGTTCCAGGCCCAGGCGCCGCCAAAAAACTCCACCGGGGCCAGGCCGCGCGGCGGGTAACAAACGTAATCGAAGTCGGGCACCGATTTCTGGGTGCGGTCGAAGGCCCACATGGCGGCGTAGCGGCCCGACTTCCCGAAGCCGGTCTTCTGCATGGTCGGGTTCAGCGCCCAGCGGCGATGGCCCAGCACGCTGATGTTGTTCTGGTCCGAGTCGAACATCCAGAGATCGACGCACTTCGGCAGGTTGCCGACGCCCGCGGCGAGGTTGGTGCTCTTGCAGGCTGTGTGGGCATACTTGTATTCGGCTTCCGGCAATCCGGGGTTGGGCGGATTGTGATCGAGCTTGCCCAGCTTTTCACAAATGGCGGCGGCTGCCGTCGCACCCTTCGACAGTTCCGCGTCCAATTCGACGTTCTCGTAAGGGACTTCCGCCAGGTAGCGGTAGGCTTTCAGCCGTTGCAAGGCCACGGTCATCTCGTCACCGCTCGCGTTGCCCAGGATGTCGCCGAGCTTCTTCTTGATGTCGGCCAGGCTGCGCGAGTAGGCCGGTTCACCGTCCTTGTAAACCTGGGTGAGTGCCGGCTTGCCCTTCTCGAAGCGCGTGACGGTGCCATTGAGCTTGCCGTCCTTGTAGACGCCGGTGAGCAGCTTCTGGCCCTGCTCGTTTTCCTCGCTGTAGGCGCCGTTCAGCTTGCCGTCCTTGTAGACGGCGCTGACGTGCGTCTTGCCGTTCTCGTGATAGCTTTTGTACGCGCCTTCCTGCGCATCGTCCTTGTAGGTCGCTTTCAGCTTCAACTTGCCGTTTGGATAGAACTCTTCGTAGGTGCCATCCTTGTCGCCGTTGTCGTCGATCGTGTATTTCACCCGCAGGGTGCCGTCGGGATACTTCTTTTCGATGGTCCCCGCCGGGGCGATCGAGAACATGCCGAAGAGCAGAATACTCGTGAGGATCGTTCGTCGGAGCATGCGTCTGAACTCCAAACCTGGGGCTTGCAGGGTAGGGGGGAGAGTATGTATTGGACGCTTCGCAAGGGGCGATTGTTCCGGAACCGTCCATTCGCGGAGCCGCGCACGAAGTAAGCGGTCAGCCGTCCCACTTACTTCGTGCGCGGCTCGGAAGTTTCCTTTTCGGGCCGCGTGCAGTATAACCCCATTTTGCCGATGCGGTTACGGTGAATCCAGGACCAATGGAAACGATCCGCCGGACGGCGCTTGCGCGGGAGTCGCAAGTGGTTGGATCGATTATGGTTGTGGTACGTCGGATTTGTCGGCCCGGTCCTTCTGGTAGGGTGGGTCGAGCGTACTCGCGAAGACCCACCGAAAGCTGTGGAGATGTGCGGCGCTGCGGTGGGTCAGCGCGAGTACGCTCGACCCACCCTACGAGACATCATTTCGGTGTCCCCAGGTGCTTCTGGAAATGCCCCGCGATGCGCCCATAGAGCCGTTCCATGACTACCGAATCAGGCACCATGTGCGTGAGGCCCGGCAGCGGCAACATGTCGAAGTCCTTGCCGGCGCGGAACAGGGCATCGGCTAGCTTGAGGGAATGACGAAAGTAGACGTTGTCGTCTGCGGTGCCGTGGATCAGGAGCAGCGGCCGCTGCAAGTCCTTGGCGTAGGTCAGCAAGGATGCTTCCCGATAGGCTTCGGGATTGTCCTGTGGAAGACCGAGGTAACGCTCGGTGTAATGGGTGTCGTAGTCTTCCCAGTCCGTGACCGGCGCGCTGGCGACCGCTGCCTTGAAGATGTCGGGTCGCCTCAGCACGGCCAGCGCCGACAGGTAGCCGCCGAACGACCAGCCGTAGACGCCGACGCGCTCCAGGTCGAGTTCGGGGTACTTCTTGCCCAGCGCTTGCAAGCCAGCCACCTGGTCGTCCAGCGGGACCGTGCCGAATTTCTTGTAGAGGGCGCGTTCCCAATCGCGTCCCCGGTTCGGCGTGCCGCGATTGTCGAGCGCCACCACCACGAAGCCCTGATCGGCGATCCATTGCGGCAGCAGCCAGTTGCGCATCGACTGTAAAACCACCTGATGGCCGGGGCCGCCATAGACGTAGAGCACGACCGGGTATTTTATCTTGGGATCGAAGCCGTGCGGACGGACGATGGCGGCGTGGAACCCCGGGCCGTCGCCCACCTTCGCGAACTCGACCTTCGGCGTGAACCCTGGCGATTCGGCAACCGACGGCAGCTTGCCGACCACCTGGGACAGGACTTCGTTCCGTTCCGCGTTCTTCTCGTCGCCCGGCTTGACGACCGCGGTTTCGGGCAGCGCCTTCGGCGAGGCGTAAGTCACCGCGAAGATGGAATGGTCCTTGGCGGCGGTCGCGGACTGCATTCCCGGCCCATCCGCCAGTCCGGTTTTTTCGAGCAACTCGCGACGGCGCACGGTGCCGCGAAACACGGGCGTGGAGAGATAGACCTTGGTCTGGGTGGGGTCGGCAGCGACCTCCTTGCCGGCATTGACGATGGCGGCGGGCCGCTGATAGAGGTACTGGCCGGTCCTGGGGTCCAGCGATAGAAGGTCCTCGAATTGGCCGACACCCTTGAAGTGGACCTCCTTGGCTTGGGCAATGGCATTCGGCCAAAGCTCGCGGAATTGCAGTTCGAGGTGCTTGTTGGACCGGCCATCGCTGATCCACAGAAAGGTCTTGCCGTCCGCCAGCCAGCGCGGCGCGTCCTGGTGCAGATTGACCCAGGCATCATCCTTTTCCATCACGATCTGGTGGGACTTGCCCGTCTTGGGGTCGACCAGCAGCACCGCCAACTCGTTTTGCAGCCGGTTCTGCACCGCGATCGTCAGCGGACCAGTCCCTTCCCAGCGCACCTGCGTCAGGTACTCGAATTTCTTGCGGTCCCAGTCAATCCAGACGGTTTCGCCGCCCTGGGCCGGTATCACTCCCAGCCGCACCTGCACGTTCTTTTTGCCGGGGCGTGGATAGTAGGACGGATGCGGCGGCAATTCCGGCCGGGCCGGGTCGGCGACGTACCAGACTTCGACGCCCTCGGCGTCGGCTTCCTGGTAGACGATGAACTTGCTGTCCGGCGACCACCAGTAGCCGGCATGACGGTCCATCTCTTCCTGGGCCACGAACTCGGCCAGGCCGTGCGTCTTTTTCTCCGAGCCGCCGGTCGTCAGGCGCGTTTCCTTGTCGGCGGCCAGGTCGTAGACGAAGAGGTCGTGGTCCTTGACGTAGCCGACTTGCTTGCCGTCCGGCGAGAATTTGGGATCGAGGATGGTGCCGTCGCCGATCTTCAGTTCCTTCACGCCGCCGCCGGCGCGGTCCATGACGTAGAGCCGGCCGGAAAGGCCGAGCAGGATTTGCCGGCCGGTGTCGTCGAACTGGTAGTCGGTGAAGCCGCCGAGGCTGACGCGCTGCCGTTCGCGCCGGACCTTCTCTTCCGGGGTCAGCTTTTCCTCGGCCCCTTTCAGCAGTTGCTCCGGGGTCAGCAGTTCGCGGGTCTTGCCGCTGGCCACGTCGAACTCGAACAGGCTCAATTTCGGCGTGCGCGCCGCGGAACGCAGGAACAGCACCGCCTTGCCGTCCGGTGTCGGCTTGGCTTTCACTGGGCGGCCCAGCATGAAGCCGCGCGTCTGGGCATGGTCGCGCAGATACTTCGCGTCCAGGGGCTTTTCCGCTGCCGGCTCGGCGCCGCGAAGGGCCAGGACCAGCGCGCCCGCCGCCAGCAATTGCAAGGTGATTTTCATGTCGCGAGATTAACAGACCGCCTGGGCGCTTCCAAGCATTCGTTCTATTTCCCGGCTGCCGCGACTTGGCAAGCTTGAAATTTTCCCTATGATGCCACAAACAGCTTGCGAACAGCTGATGGATGTGGTGCAATACGGCCCCAATGGGCCTGCTTCACGATAGGCGAGCCTTTTTTTTCACGGAGGGACGACATGTCCAGAACTGTTACGCCGCAGACCGCGCAGCCTGTTCCGCAACAGGGCAACCAGTTCCAGCAGTTCCAGGTGCCCCACGACAAGGTCGCCATGCGCGCCTACGACAAGTGGTGCAAGCGCGGCAAGCCGGCCGGCAATCCCGAACGGGATTGGTTCGAGGCCGAGCAGGAACTGAAGGCCGAGTACAGCAAGGGCCAGGGCGTGCAGAACCAGCAGCGCCGCTAAGCCCCCTTCACCGAGACGACTGCTTTCGCTTTGCCCCCGCCCCCTTCAGGGCGGGGGTTTTTTGTTGCTCCGATTGGTAGGTCAGGCTTTCCAGCCTGACATCAGCGATTGGTAGGTCAGGCTTTCCAGCCTGACACTGGCGCCACAGTCAGGCTGGAAAGCCCGACCTACCTGCCTTGAGGATCGGCGCATGCCCGGCCCGATTGACCTGCCACCCTGCACGACTTCGCCGCTCGGGCGCTTCGACCCGCGCTGGAAGCTGGCCGCTTTGTTGATCGCAGCCGGCTCGGTGCTGGTGCTGCGCGGCATCGCCAC
>JAGVLI010000509.1 GCA_020054355.1 Planctomycetales bacterium
CGCTGGCGGTCGGGCCGAGCGTCATGCTGCTCGACGAACCGTTCGGCGCGCTCGATCCCGTGACCCGCGACGAACTGCGCGTCGAGTTCCAGAACATCCGCAAACAGCTGGGCCTGACGGCCGTGATGGTCACGCACGACATGACCGAAGCCCTGCTCACCGCTGACCTGATCGCCGTCATGAATCACGGCAAGCTGCTGCAAATTGGCTCTCCGCATCAGCTGCTGACATCCCCAGTAGACGACTTCGTCGGCGCGCTGCTGAGCAATCCGAAGAAGCAAGCGGAGCAACTCGAAGCGCTGGTGATGGCACACGCCTAATTCACCCTCCCCATCGCACGACGCCGCTTGGCAGACTGAGAAGCAAATCCCTGAATAGCTGATAGCTGTCAGCTAATAGCTGTCAGCTAGTCGATCCATACAAACTGGCCTCTGGGAGCCCAGGTGACAAAATGCTCGAACAACTAATGCTCTGCCTTGAAAAATTGCCTGCCTACCTGGGCGGGCACATGCTGCTCTCGGCCGCCGCGCTGGCCGTGGGGCTGGCCATCAGCCTGCCGGTGGGCGTCTTTGCCAGCCAGCGGCCGCGCCTCGCGGAAGTAGTGCTCGGCATTGCCGGCATCATCCAGACGGTGCCGAGCTTGGCCTTGCTGGCCCTGATGGTCCCGCTCCTCGGCGGCATGATCGGCTTCGTGCCCGCCTTCATTGCCCTGACGCTCTACAGCATCTTGCCCGCGCTCTCCAATACCATCACCGGCATCCGCGGCGTCGATCCCAACCTGGTGGAAGCGGCGCGTGGCCTGGGCATGAGCGACCGCCAGAAGCTGTTCCGAGTCGAGTTGCCCCTGGCCGCGCCGGTTATCATCTCCGGTATCCGCACCGCGACCGTCCTCGTGGTCGGCACTGCCACGCTGGTCACGCCGGTCGGCGGCACCAGCCTGGGCAACTACATCTTCCAGGGACTGAACACCGGCAACCAGGTCGGCGTGGTCTTCGGCTGCATCGCGACGGCCTTGCTGGCGGTAGTCATGGACCAGCTGATTCGCTTGCTCGAATCGTCGGCCCAGCAGCGCAAGCCCAACCGGGCCTACGCCGCGCTCGGCGGCCTGTTCCTCGTCGTCCTCGGCGGCCTCTACGAACCGATGGCGATTGCCTTCACCCCACAGAACGGCCAGCGCGCCGTGGTCGGCAACCTGGAATTCACCGAGCAGCACATCCTGGGCGAAGTCCTAACCGAGCGCCTCAAGGCCAGCGGCCTGCCGGTGAAAACGCGGCGCGGCCTGGCAGAGAACGTGCAGTTCCAGGCACTGTGCGAGGGCAGCGTCGATGTCTGCGTCGAATACACGGGCAACATCTGGGCGCGGGAAATGAAGCAAACCGAGTTCAAGGACCGCGACCGCACGCTAAAGGAAATCGGCCAGTGGCTGCACGAGAAGCACGGCGTCGTCTGCCTGGGCAAGCTCGGCTTCGAGAACGCCTACGCCCTGGCCGTTCCGGAAGACCTGGCTCAACAATTGAACCTGAAGACCATCCGCGACCTGCAACCCCATGCCCGCAACTGGCAAATCGCCGGCGACAATCAACTCTTCGATCCCCGCCCGGAATGGAGAGCAGTGAAGCAGAAGTACAACCTGGAGTTCGGCAAGGAAATCCCGATGGACCCGGCCCTGATGTACGAAGCGGTGGGCAAGGGCAAGCTGCAAGTGCTCGCCGCCTACACCAGCGACGGCCGGATTCGGGCGAAGAACTTACGCCTCTTGCAAGACCCCGATCAGGCCTTCCCGCCCTACGATGCCGTGCTGCTGGTGTCGCGCAATGCCAGCTATCGGCCGGAAGTAGTCGAAGCCCTGAAACCGTTGCTCGGCGCAATCGATCTCGAAAAGATGCAGCAGGCGAACTTACTGGTGGATGTGGATCATCAATCGGTGGAGAAGGCGGCGCGGGAGTTGAGCGGGAAGTTGAAGCAGTGAGTTGAGTTCGGACTTGATTCGGGGAGGCAGTAGTTCGATGCCGGGGCCATGCCTTTTCGGCGATGCTACCGGAGTCATCGGCCGTCGGGCAATGGGAAGGCGCAAGAATCACGATGGTTCGGTTGTTTGGTCTCTCGATAGGTCACGACATGGACGAGGAAATCAGGCGTTTCGTTGCCGACGCTGTTGGTTGTTCTCTGCAAGCAGTGAATCTCGACACCACGCTGCTTGGCGATCTCCAGATCGACGGTGATGATGCTTGGGAACTTGTTACTCGATTTGCCAAGAGGTTCAGCGTCGACTTGCGCGACTTGGATTTGGGCCGTTACTTCCACTCGGAGTCCGAACTTCTTCGTGGTCCTCTGGATTTCGCCCATGTAATCTGGCAGACGATCCGAGGTCGGGCGCGATGGGGTTCCGACACCGCCGGAAAGATCCCCGTCCGACTACGAGACTTGGTGGAATTTGCCACTGTCGGGAAGTGGGGCGTGTAGCTGCCGAACCGCACTTTGACCTCTGATGTCAATAGGGCGCGCAACGAACGCCTGGTGCCATGCTTTCGGAACGACCGACCAGGGCCAGTAGCTCCAGAGGTGAACCCAAGTCCCAGTGTCGAGAAGACGACTGCTCCCTGTCTGGCGTGTCCTGTCCGAAAGGCCCGTTCACGGGCCTTCCCGCGCCAGCGGTGTAGGCCCGCCGTTGACGGCGGGTGATCGGGACATCACAATCTCCTGTAGAGTCCGAATGGTCATTCGAGGCCCGTTCACGGGCCTTCTCGCGGTTCGGCTTTAGCCTTGCATCCTCTCGCAGCTGAACATTTTTCGCCAACAGGCCGCCGAAAAACAATTCGTCACATCGACCGCACCTCCGCGTACATGCTCTGTGGACATATCGCAGTAACGAGCCATCGTCTCGTCCGTGGTTGACTCAAGTCGAGAAGGAGCGGGAATCATGGGCCAGTACGTCTTCGTCGAAGAACAGTTCAGCAACAGTGCCGTCGTCAAGGGCACCACGGCGTTCGCGGAGAAAGGGAATGCCCCGCTCCGCGATACGGGCATCTACCTGCCGCCGAATCACTCCTTCGGCAGCGGCACCGTCAACGTCGTGCTTTGGCTGCATGGCTACTACGTGCAAAACGCCCGCGACCTCATGCATCCGGACAGCGACCAGATGGACATGAAGCTGCGGGAAAGCGTGCTGCGCTCCCAGAAGGGCGCAATCCTGGTCGCTCCCTGGCTCGGCCTCAAGAGCAGCCAGGAATCGGGCAGCCTGAACCTGGCTTCCCTGAACCAGGGTGATGGCTGTCAGATCTACCTCGAACAGGTGCTGGACGGCATCGTCCGCTTCCAGAAAACGCTGTCCTCGCAAGCGGCCTCTTCGCTCCAGCTCGGCAATCTGGTCATCGCCGGCCATTCGGCGGGCGGCGCGCTGATGCGGACCGCCGCGCAGCATCTGGGCAAGTTCAAGGAGAACCTCAAGGAGTGCTGGGGCTTCGATTGCTTCTATGACGAACTTTATGCGAGCTGGGCGCGGGAGAATCCCCAGCCGGACAAGGTGTTCTACGTCGGCAATGGTAGCGGGGGCGGGGGCCTGCACGCCTTCAAGCTGATGAAAGAGGTTTACGGTACTCCGAAGCAGCCGGTGCAGAGCGGTAAACGGTTGCCGAACACGTACCTGGCGCCGGCCGTGGACAAGGTCTACACGGCCAACGACGACGTGGCGTTTCAATCGCTGGCGGATGTGACGGATTGGAACCCCGCTGGCCCGAACGTCTATACCGACGTGCGCAAGGCGACCGACCCCTTGCTCGACGGTAACGATCACTCGCGGTACTGGAAGCAGCTTTTCCCCAAGCTGACGGGGCACTTTCAGGTCGTGCGGGACCTGCTGGGGCCGCGACTGAAGCAATCGCGGTGGTTGTAGGGTGTGCAAACTACCAGAGGATCGGCACGGCATAGGCGGCGAACTTGCCGTCCGCGGTCAACAGCGCCATCCTTTCGACGAGCGCCTGGGCAATCAGAATGCGGTCGAACGGGTCGCGGTGATGGTCCGGCAGCCCGGCCACCGCCAGGGCATGCGGCGTGTCAATCGGCAGCAACGCAAGCTGATAAGTTGTCGTCCACTTGCCGACAAACACTGCCACCGGATCGCTCAGCGTCAGTTTCTTGATGCCGGTCTTGATCGCCAGTTCCCAAACGGATGCCACGCTCAAATGCAGTTCATTCGTGGGATCGACGAGCGCGGCTTGTGCCGTGGCACTCAGATGTGGACTCCCCTCGACCAGCCACAGGAAGGTGTGCGTATCGAGCAGGAGCCTCATTCCATGTACTCTCTGAATTCTTCGAGTGGCTCGTCGAAGTCGGGAGCCATGTAGAGGATGCTGCCTTTGCCGAGTCCCGGCGCGGGGCGCGGGGCGCGGGTGGGCCGGTCGCCGACCAGTCTGGCCACCGGCTGCTGGTTCTCGGTGATGATGATGACTTCGCCGGAGGCCAGGTTGCCGATCAGGTCCTTCAATTTGGCCTGGGCCTCTTCCACGGTGATCGTGGTGGACATGGGTGGGGCCTCCGAGTCATCCTCGGCCGTGATCGCCTCAAATGAAAAAAGGCGCAGCCGCACATGGCCGTGAAGCCCTGCCGACTGCGCCTCACAAGGAGAGGCTCCTATCGCCGTAGGAGTCCGAAAGTCAAACAGCAGCGTATGAAGATATGAAACGGCGTTCGGAGCCACGCTGGTCGATCCAGCTATTCAAGCTTAGCACCGAAATCGGCCTGGGGAAATGGGAAATCCACGGTTTTCTGGCCGACCGTCCGGATCGTGCCGTCACGACCGCTTTTGCAAGTGTTCGACGAACGCCCGATGCTCGGGAGAGCCGATCCCTTGCTGCAGCGTGGCCAGCACCTGGGCCATGTCGCCCGCCAGCAGGGCAGGGACATTCAGCCAGAGTCCGGGAAACACCTCCGAACGAATGATGCCTTCGGGCGAAACCGACAGCAACTCGTAGGCATTGCCGCGCAGCCGGTGCCAGCGGACCTGTTGCTCGCGCAACAGCACGGCGAGGTATTCGGGCACGCCGGCATTTCGGTACAGATCGAGCTTCTGATGCAGGTCGTAGGAAGTGCTGGAGAGGCATATTTCGGCGGCGAGTTCGGGAGCGCCGCGTACATAGCGCCTTTCATTACCATCGTCGAGTCGATGGACCTCAATACGGCTCCGACCGCCATATTCCGGAAGTATCCGCAGATGCGAGTCCGGCTGTGGAGCATCGTCGAGCATGAATACCGTCGCGTTGCTGCTGGGCTGGCAGCCGGGCGTCGCCGCGGCATACACCAAAAAAATGCCGCCGAGCGTAATGTCAGGGTCGCCGTGGTCGATGCTTACCGGGGACGGCATGTAGACGATTCCTCCAATTAGTTCCGCCTTCTTGATCCTGGGCCGTGCTTCCCAGCGGCGCAGAAACTCGTCGCGCGTCAGTTTGTCGCCAGCGATCAGGGGGGCGATGTCTTCATCGACGGTGGCCATGATCTTCTCTCCACGACGATCGGAGTAGGCTGCCTTCCACCCCCATGTTACAATTCCGAACAAAGCCGCGAAAGGGTGGAAGATCATGCTTCAGGTCAGCGAAGCACAGGCGATTATCTTGCAGCATGCCGGGCCGCTGCCGGCCCAACGGCTGCCGTTGTCGACGGCGGCGCTGGGGCTAGTGCTGGCCGAGGATGTGGCGAGCGATCTCGACATGCCGCCTTACGACAAGTCGATGATGGATGGCTATGCCGTGCGCTGCGCCGACCTGGCGAGCGGGCAGGGCAACCTGCAAGTGATCGAGGAAGTGACGGCCGGGAAAACGCCGAGCTTGCCGGTCGGTCCCGGCCAGGCGACGCGGATCATGACCGGAGCGCCGTTGCCCAGCGGGGCCGATGCCGTGGTGCCCGTCGAGCGGACCCGGATGCTGGAGAGCGGGCAAGTTCACATCGAGGATCGGCCGCCGGCGCCGGGCAAGAACATCCTGCCGCAGGGTCGCGAGATGCGCTGCGGCGATGTCGTGCTGTC
>JAGVLI010000833.1 GCA_020054355.1 Planctomycetales bacterium
GCCGCTCGTGCCGCCGCGGAGCGGCGGGCTACTATGTGCGCGGCTGCGCCGCGGAGCGGCGGGCTACTTTCGCGTCCCGCCGCGGAATCGCGGACTTTACCCGGCCACGGAACTTCGTCAACCCGGTTTTTTTCGTTGACGGCGCGAACCAAAACCCCAACGATGAGCGAACCAAGGATAATGGATACGTGCGGTACGACCCTTGTCATTATCGACCCACAGGAGCGTTGTTCATGACTTTCCCGAGAATCCGGCCTTTGAAGCGCGGCGGGCGGCTGGCCCTTTCGCTCGCGCTGCTGTCGTTTGTCCTCGTTGCCCCCACTCCGCTTTATGCCCAGGCTGCCAAGCCCGAAAAGATCACCTCGATTGAAGGCATTACCGAATATCGCCTGGATAACGGCTTGCGCGTGCTGCTGTTCCCCGATCCGTCCTCCTCGACGGTCACGGTGAACTGCACCATCCTGGTCGGCTCGCGGCACGAAGGCTACGGCGAGACCGGCATGGCCCACTTGCTCGAACACATGGTCTTCAAGGGCACGCCGACCTTTCCCGACGTGCCCAAGGCGCTGAAGGAACGCGGCGCCAGCTACAACGGCACCACCTGGGTGGACCGCACCAACTACTTCGAGACCCTGGAAGGCACCGACGCGAACCTCGAGTTCGCCCTGAAGCTCGAAGCCGACCGCATGGTCAACAGCTTCATCCGCCGCGACGACCTGGTCTCCTAGTTCTCCGTGGTCCGCAGCGAATTCGAGCGCGGCGAGAACGATCCGGAGAACATCCTCAGCCAGCGGATGATGGCCACCGCCTTCGAGTGGCACAACTACGGCAAATCGACCATTGGCAACCGCAGCGACATCGAGCGCGTGCCGATCGACCGCTTGCAGGCGTTCTACAAGAAGTATTATCGGCCCGATAACGCCGTGCTGACCGTGGCCGGCAAGTTCGACGAAGCCAAGGCGCTGGAGCACATCGCCAAGTATTTCGGCGCGCTCAAGAAACCCGCCCAGCCGCTGGAGCTGACCTACACCGAGGAACCCGCCCAGGACGGCGAGCGCAACGTGACGCTGCGCCGCGTGGGCAAGGTCGGCGTGGTGGCAGCGCTCTACAAGGTGCCGGCCGCCGCCCATCCCGACTATGCCGCCGTGCAGATGCTCAACAGCATCCTGGTGTCGGAACCTTCCGGCCGCCTCTACAAGGCGCTGGTGGAAACCAAGAAGGCCAACGGCGTCAGCGGTTCGGCCTACGGCTGGCACGATCCGGGCGTGATCGAGGTGTCCGCCCAGGTCGATCCCAAGAACTCGCTGGACGCCGTCCGCGAAACCATGCTCGAAGTCCTCGAACAGGGCATCGCCAAGCAGGGCATCACCCAGGAAGAGGTGGACCGGGCCAAGAACAAGTTCAAGGGCGACCGCGAACGGTCGTTCGCCAAGAGCAACCGCATCGCCATCGAGCTGAGCGAGTGGGCGGCCAAGGGCGACTGGCGGCTGTTCTTCCTGCACCGCGACCGCGTCGAGAAGGTGACGCCCAAGGACGTGCAGACCGTGGCCCTGAAGTACCTACAGCGCAACAACCGCACCGCCGGCGTGTTCATCCCCACGGAGCAGGCCGACCGCGTCGCCTTGCCGGCCACGCCCAACGCGACCGAGCTGGTCAAGGACTACAAGGGCAGCCAGACCGCGGTCGCCACCGGCGAGGTCTTCGAGCCGACGCCGGAGAACATCGAGAAGCGCGTGCAGCGCACCGTGCCCAAGGACGGCGGGCCGAAGGTGGCCTTGCTGCCGAAGAAGACGCGCGGCGAGCTGGTGTCGCTGCGGCTGATGCTCCGCTACGGCAACGAAAAATCGCTGAACGGCCTGACCACGGCCGCGAGCATGCTCGGCACCATGATGCAGTACGGCACCGAGAAGCACACCCGGCAGCAGTTGCAGGACGAACTGGACAAGCTCGGCGCCCGCCTCAGCGTCAGCAGCGATACCTCTTACGTCCTCTGCACCATCGAGGCCAAGCGCGAGAACTTGCCCAAGGTCGTGGCGCTGATGACCGAGGTGTTGCAGCAGCCGAACTTCCCGGAAAAGGAATTCGAGATCCTCAAGCGGGAGATGCGCGACCAGTTGCAAAAATCGCTGCCCGAGCCGACCGCCCTGGCTTTCCGCTCCGTGCAGCGAACGTTGAATCCGTACTCGAAGGACGACATCCGCTACATCCCCACCTTCGAGGAAGCCATCGCCCGCCTGGACGCCGTCAAGCTCGAAGACCTGAAGACGCTTTACAAGCAGCTGAGCGGCCAGGCGGCCACGCTGGTCGTCGTGGGCGATTTCGAGGGACTGCCCGCCGTCCAGGACCCGCTGCCGGGCTTGCAGAAATTGCTGAACGGTTGGAAGTCGGACACGCCCTACATCCGCATCGAGCGGCCCGCCAAGACCGATGCGCCGGGCGGCAAGTCCGAGATCAAGACGCCGGACAAGGCCAACGCCATGTTCATCGCCGGGCACAACCTGGGCATGACCGATGCCGATCCGGACCACCTGGCCCTGGAGATCGCCAACTTCATCTACGGCGGCGGCACGCTGTCGTCGCGCCTGGGCAACCGCGTCCGCCAGAAGGAAGGTCTGTCCTACGGCGTGCAGTCGATCTACAGCGCCGATCCCAGGGACAAGGCCGGCCGCTTCTTCATGTACGCCATCTGCAACCCGGAGAACATGGAGAAGGTGGACAAGGTCATTGCCGAGGAGCTGGCCAAGCTGCTCAAGGAAGGCGTGACCGAAACCGAGCTGGCCGAGGCGAAGAAAGCCTGGCTGGAGCAACGCAAGGTGCAGCGCGGCGCCGACGCTACGCTGGCCAGCATGCTCGACGCCGGCCTGTTCCTCGACCGCACGTTCGCCTGGCAGGCCGACCAGGAAAAGAAGATGGCGGCCCTGAAGCTGGACGATGTGAACGCGGCCATCAAGAAGCATTTCGTACCGAAGAACCTGGTCATCGTCCGGGCGGGGGATTTCGATAAAAAGAAACAGTAGAACCTGAACGAGCGCTTTCGGGTCTATCGTTTAGGTAACGTTTAGCCGCGAGCCGAAGGCGAGCGCTGCGTCCGAGCGCTCGCCGTTGGCTCGCGGCTAAACGTTTAAGCGCTCGCGGTTTTACATTGGAACACTCATGGTTGACAACGCTCCGTTCCTGACGCACACGCATGCCGGGCTGACCATCGAGGGCTACTCGCGGGCGGCCGTGCAGTCTTACTGGCGCATTCCGGAGCTGAAGATCGGCTTCGACCTGGGCGCGCAGCCGTGGGACTTCATGGGCACGCCGACCTGGCTCATCACGCACACCCACCTGGACCACGTGGCCGCCCTGCCGGTCTATGTGGCCCGCCGGCGGATGATGCGCATGGAGCCGCCTCAGATCTACCTGCCCGCCGAGGGCGTGGAGGACGTGCGCCGATTGCTGCTCATCATGCAGCGGCTGGACCGGGGCCGGATGCTGTGCGACCTGCACGGCCTGAAGGCCGGCGACGAGATCGAACTGTCGCGCGAGCAGGTGGTCACGGTGTTCCCGACCACGCACACGATTCCGTCGCTGGGCTACCTGGTCTGGGACCGGCGCAAGAAGCTCAAGGAGGAATACCAGGGATTGACCGGCGAGCAGATCCGCGACCTGCGGCTGTCGGGCGTCGAGGTGACGCGCGAGGTGCGGGTGCCGTTGCTCTGCTACACCGGCGACACCAGCCCCGGCGGTTTGGACAACTATCCGCCGGCTTACGAGGCCAAGGTGCTGATTACCGAGATGAGCTTCATCCGGCCGAACCATCGCCGGGAAAAAATCCACAAGTTCGGGCACATGCACCTGGACGATTTCCTGGAGCGGGCGGACCGCTTCAAGAACGAGTTGATCGTCCTGGGGCACTTCAGCACGCGCTATCATCCGCAGGAAGTGCGCCGGCTGGTGGAAAGCAAGCTGCCGCCGGGCCTGCGCGAGCGGGTGAGGCTGTGGATTTGAGTTTTGAATAGCTGACAGCTGATAGCTGTCAGCTATTCAGCTTTTTCTTGCGAGCGATACCAACTCCGCGATACGTTTGGCTAACTCTTCCCGCGTCACCCCGCGCACCAAGAACTTCTTCTCCCGGCTGGTCTCGCCACTCGCCAGCTCGATTTGCGACCGTTTCAGTTCCAGCACTTCGCGCAGCACTTCCAGCAACGCCTTGTTGGCCCGGCCGTCTTCCGGCGGCGCGGTCACTGCTACCTTCAGGGAACCCGCCTGCTCGCCCAGCACGCCGGCTTTCCGTGCGCCGGGCTGAGCGCGCACCGGCAGCAGCACGCCTTCGGGGTGATCGCTCAGGACAATCATGCGCTTTCCTTTTCCAGGGCCGGCAGCAGCATCGGCACCCGTTGTCGGTAGGCTGCGTACTCCGCGCCAAACTCCCGCGACAAGTCGCGCTCTTCCAGCTGAATGCCGACCAGGATGTACAGGGTCAGGCCCAGGTTGAACACCAGCCGGCCCACGGTCAGCGCCGGCGTGCCCCAGATGAGCAGCAAGGCGCCGAGCATCAAGGGATGCCGGACCCGCCGATAAAGCCAGGGCATCCGGAAGCGCGGCGGCTCGTAAGCGCGGCCGAGCGCGAAACACCAGACCTGCCGCAGGCCCACCAGGTCGAAGTGGTCGAGCTGCCAGGAAGCCGCGAGGAGCAGCAGTCCGCCGATGCCCGCGCTCAGGAACGACAGCGCGATGGTCGCGCTATTGGCCGGCCAGAGTTCCGTCGGCAACGTCCGCCATTGCCAGCACAGCAGGGCCAGCGCCAGGCTGCTGCAGAGGACATAAGTGCTGCGTTCGACGACGGCGGGTATCAGCTTCGTCCACCAGCGCTTGAAGCCGGGCCGGGCCATGCCGCTATGTTGCAGGCCGAACAACGCCAGCAGGCCGAGGTCGATCGACCATGCAGTCGCCGGCGAAGTGTCCGGCCCGCGATCCATCGTCCGGGGTAGCCCCGGATAGTTGCCGAGAACAGCGACGAGATAAAGTCCGGCGGCGACGAAAGCAAGGTAGCTAGCGAGGCCGTAGAGCAAGGCGAGGCTGCGGAGCATGGTCGTTCCTCGCCCGGTTCAGCTCAACCCCTCGAACAGCACGCTGCCCAGCCGCACCAGGGTCGCGCCTTCCTCGATGGCAATCTCGAAATCGTTGCTCATGCCCATCGACAGGTGTTGCAGCGCGTGCGGTGAGGGCAGTTTCTCCGCCAGTTCGTCCCGCAACTTGCGCAACAAGACGAACGTCGGCCGGCAGCGCTCCGGGTCTTCCTCCGGAGCCGCCATCGTCATCAGGCCGACGATGCGCACCTGCTGCAAGGGCAGGATCGACGCCGCCAGTCCCGGCACCTCCGCCGGCGCGAAGCCGCCCTTGCTGGCTTCGCCGCTGGCGTTCACTTCGAGCAGGACTTCGAGGCTCCGCTGCTGCTTCGCCGCTTCCGCATCGAGCGCGGTCAGCAAGCGCAGGCTATCGACCGAGTGCATCCGGTGCAGCAACGGCAGTGTGCGTTCGACCTTGTTGCGCTGCAGGTGGCCAATCAGGTGCCAGCGTACCGTGGCCGGCAGCGAGGCGGCCTTGCTCCAGAGTTCCTGCGGTCGGTTTTCGCCCAGGTCGAATACGCCCATTTCGGGCAGCAGTGCGGCAATCGCCACCGGAACCGTCTTGGTGACGGCCACCAGGGTCACGGAGTCGCGCGATCGCCCGGCGCGCTGGCAAGCGGCGGCCAGGC
>JAGVLI010000553.1 GCA_020054355.1 Planctomycetales bacterium
CTTCGTCAAGGACAACGGCGTCGGCTTCGACATGAAGTACAGCGACAAGCTCTTCGGCGTCTTCCAGCGCCTCCACCGCGCCGAGGACTACGAGGGGACGGGGGTTGGCCTGGCCATCGTGCAGCGCATCATCCACCGCCACGGCGGGCGCATCTGGGCCGAGGCCCAGGTGAACGAGGGCGCCACTTTCTACTTCACGCTGGGCGCCGCTGCTTCGACCCCGCCTGGTCCCGCCGCGCAGGCCGGCTGAGCGCCGCTGCAGCGCCGAGGGGCAATTTGCCGAGGTGTCGTCGGTGCCGCAGGCTTTCGGTGCGACCTGCATCGGAGCCTGACCCCGATCAGTCGCTCCGAAAGCATGGCAGCCGGCGACGGACGACTGAGAGGAACTTCCGAAAGGCGAGCAAAGGCGGCCGTTCCCCGGTAAGCGGCTTCGGGAGAAGGGCGTGATAAAATGGTCCGCATGGGCGCGGACTGGATGCCCCGCTGGATGCGTCCGGTCTGATCGAAAGCGGAATCACCAAGAGGCTGGGGATTGATGCTGAGATCATTGGAACTCAAGGGAGTCGGACCCGTCCGCGGTTTGTCGGCGTCGTTCGGTGAGCGTCTGAACGTCCTCACAGGCGACAATGGCCTCGGAAAGTCGTTTCTGCTGGACGTATGTTTCTGGGCACTCACCGGCACCTGGCCTGGCGGACGAACGGCCCTTCCCGCGCCCAATGGCAAGAAAGACAAGCCAGCCATTTCCTACGAAATCGAGGGGAATTCAGGGAAGCCAAAAGAGAAGACCGCCCATTTCGACTTCCATTCCCAGACTTGGTCGAAACCAGCAGGTCGTCCGGTCATGCCTGGTTTAGTCGTTTACGCCGCCGTGGACGGCGGATTCGCCGTCTGGGATCCGGCGCGCAATTACTGGCGCGATCCTCTCAGCGGGATCAAGGAAGGCGACGAGCAACCCCGTGCGTATCAGTTCAGCCCTGAAACGTTGGCGAACGGCTTGAGGGACGGAGAACGTGTGCTCTGCAATGGACTCATTCAGGACTGGGTGAACTGGTTTTACGAATACTCCAGCAGTTCTTCCAGCAGCAGCAGCAGCACGAGCAGCGCTGGCAGTGGAAATCCGAGCACGAGCAGGAGTACCTCTGGCGGTGGCAAGCGAAGCACGAGTGAAAGCAGATTCAGCAGCAGTACCAGCAGTGGCGTCAGCAGCAGTACCAGCAGCAGCGTCAGTCGGGCGCGGGACATCAATCCATTCGGGTATCTGGAAGCCGTGGTGTCGTTGCTCTCGCATCCCCTGGAACCGATGACCTGCGGCGAACCGAGGCGGGTTTACGTCGATCAACCCCGAAAATACCCCGTGCTCGCGATGCCCTATGGCGAAGTTCCTTATCCGCACTGGTCAGCGGGGGTGCGCCGAGTCATCAGTTTTGCCTATTTGCTGGTCTGGGCTTGGTACGAACACGTCCAGGCCGCACAGCTCCGAGGCGAAGACCCCACGGATCGTCTCATCTTGATCGTCGATGAAATCGAGGCCCATCTTCACCCGAAGTGGCAAAGGACTATCCTCCCTGCCTTGCTGCAAGTGACCCGGAAATTGCAGGATCAGATCGGCGTGCAGGTTTTTGCCGCCACTCATTCACCGTTGATCCTGGCATCCCTCGAACCCCACTTCGATCGCGAGAAGGACAAACTGTTCTGGTTTGACCTGCAGGAACAGACCGTGCATTTCCGAGATTACCCGTGGGCCATCCAAGGCGATGTCGTCGGTTGGCTGACATCTGAAATCTTCGGACCGCGGCAAGCTCGCTCCCGTGAGGGAGAGAACGCGGTTGAGGCGGCAGAAGCTTTCATGCGTGGGGATTTCGGCGGACTTCCCGATGGCTTGAAATCGAAGGATGACATTCAGCGGGCACTCAAGCGGTCGCTGCCGGGGCTGGACCCCTTCTGGCCTCGGTGGATTGTCGAGGTCAAGCCATGATGCGCTTCGTACCGCAGCCCGAGCCCGCCCAATGGAATGCTCGGTGCCGCCAGCGAGGGCGCACGTGGCTCAACAAGCATCCCGGCTACGACCGCCCGTACGACTATTGGACGAAGTTCGAGTCCGACCTGTGCCAAGCGTTTCGACAAATGTGCGCTTACTGCGTCATGGTCGTCATGAAGGCCGACATGGATCATTTTGTTCCGGTGGCCCATCTCAAGCGGAAAGGCAAGGATGAATTCGCCTACGAATGGAGGAACTTTCGCTATGGCGAGGGGGTGCTGAATCAGCGCAAGAGCGATCGCCTGATACTCGATCCGTTCGAGGTCCAGGACGATTGGTTCGAGATCATCTTGCCCTCTCTGCAGCTGCTGCTTACAGACAAGGTTCCCAAGTCCAGGCGCGGGAAGGCCGAGTTTACGCTGGAGAAGCTCGGCTTGCAGGATGGCGAAGTGGTGATTCGCTACCGGCAGAAGTGGTTTGAAATGTATCGCCAACGGAAGCTGGATTTGAATGGACTGCGAGAGGTGGCTCCTCTGATTGCCCGAGCTGTCGAACAGGATGCCCAGAAGGGCAAGGACTGGAGGCAATCCACACCGCCGGTCGGGCAATCCGCATCCACCAACTGACTTTCCGAAGGGGAACGGTGGAACGGCACAACTGGGGCCGCAAGTCGATATCGGCAACCGACTCCCGACCCCATTTCCAACGCACTTACCGTCAAGAGTTCTCCACGCAGACAAAAAGCAGTCGTCCGGCCGGCTCGCGCTGATTGGCCATTGCCATCATGGACTCCCTCGCCAGGAGAAAGCGTTCGGGAGCAGTAAGCAACGGTTGCCAGCTCCCATCAAGCTGGGGGCGCGATTCACCCCCGGCCCTTTCACGAGCAGAAAGGCCCCAAGTTCCGGAGACGGTGCTGTTGCCGGTCAAAACTCGCGGTGTGCTTCAACCGTCCTCGAGTCCGGAGCGGCTGTCATGAAGGTGTTCTTGGGTTCCGCGGCGCGGGCTTGCGCCTCCTCGGAATCCCGGCTGATGGGATAGTCGCCGACCGAGCCGACAAACGGCAAGGCGAGCATCCAGTGCAGCCGATCCACACGTTCGTCGCGGAATTGGGCCAGGCCGATCGTCATGCCCTCGTGGCCCTCGACCGGCTGGGGCCGGTAGGTGCCAAAGAGGAAGTCCCACCAGGGCAAGTTGAAGCCGAAGTTGCTGTTGGTCTCGCGGACGATGACGGAGTGATGGACGCGGTGCATGTCCGGCGTGACGACCGCGAGCCGCAGCAGCCGGTCGAGCCAGAGGGGCAGGCGGACGTTGGCGTGGTTGAACATCGAAGTAGCATTGAGCAGCACCTCGAAGATCAGCACGCCCAACGCCGGCGCTCCCAGCAGGACCACCGCCGCGATCTTGATGCCCATCGACAACAAGATCTCGATGGTGTGAAAGCGCAGGCCGGTGGTCACGTCGAAATCCAGGTCGGCGTGATGCACCATGTGCAGCCGCCAGAGGATCGGCACGGCATGGAAGAGGATGTGTTGCAGGTAGATCGCCAGATCCAGGATGACGACTGACAAAAAGACGGCCAGCCAGCCCGGCAAGCTGAGGTTATTGAACAAGCCCCAGCCGTGCTCCTGGGCCGCCAGCGCCATGCCGACCGCGCCCGCCGGCAGGACGACGCGGACCGCCAGTGTGTCGAGCGCGACCAAGCCCAGGTTGCTGAACCAGCGCAAAGGCTTGCCGACAGTCAACCGACGGCGCGGGGCGAGCAGTTCGCCCACGGCCATCACCAGCAGGACGCCGGCGAACATCCCCAGACGAACGGCCGATTCCATGCTGAAATTCATGTTTCACTTCCAGAACAGGCCCAGCGAAACCAGCGCCCGCGAAGCGGCTGCTAATTCGCTCGAAAGGGTGGACGGCAGCTGTCCGGCGCCTTGGCATACGGCGCTGGCGGCGCTTCCGGCAGGGGCGGGTTGCTGATGCAGGAAGCCACCGCCAGGAAGACACCCAGCACCAAGCCGCCGATCCATGCCGCTCTTGGCGACCCGCCGGCCTTCCAGTTCCGCGCCGCATCCATCCCCAGCAGGGCAACGAGGACGACGAACCAGGCCAGGCTCTGCTGCGGGGCCGTCCCCAGGCCGAAGACGCCGGCTGGACACTCCAGCTTGTCCCTCATTTCGAGAGAGACATGAAATACGGCTACGCCCAAGCCGGCGACGGCCAAGGGCAGCGCGAGCAGACCGAGCTTGCCCGTGCGTGCCAGGCCGGCGAGCAGACCGATGCCGAGGACGGCCACCAAGCTCATCACGAAAGTCCGCTGGTAGAAGCAGAGCGGACACGCCTTCAAGCCCATGCCCAGACTGAGAACCAGGCTGCCGGCCAGTGCCGCGAGCGCTGCCGCGAGCGCGGACCACAACCACCCGCTCGCCAGGGACTCGGCTTCGGACGTAGTTGCGGAAGCCCCGGCTGGGGCAGTCTCGGACATGGCCATCGGCAAACCTCGCGTTTGTCTGGCGGGAATCACGCCCACGAAATTCCCGAGGATGACCTTAGCCGAGGGCGGGAAGAATGGAACCGGGCAATTGGTGATACCCAACGCGGAGGCCATAAGCGGGGCTTATGACTGGCATCGTGCTTCGGAGGACGCGGTGCAGTGGAAGCAGCGAGCGCATCGATGAAGCGTTGCCTGCGAGCCGCGCCGGGCACCCTGCTTTGACGGCGAATGCCAGCGAACAGCATGGCATTGATGGTGCCGGCGGTTCCCCAGGCTTGCGGGGTGGACTGCCTCGCGGCCTGGCCCCGACCCGTTGCCGAAGCAGGGCGTCTAGCGGAGCCTCATTGCTGGGAAGCGCGACTTGGCCTGTTATTCAGCCAGAGTGCGATCCGATTGGATGCCGGGCACCATGCCGCGGCAGCAGCGTCCTCAGTCATCGCGGAGCGGGCATGCGGCCTCCACGCCGATTCGTGCCTGGCCTCGAGATGGGCTTCACCGATGACGACCTCGGCCCAGCAGTTGAGGGCAACGATATCGATGAGATCGAGCGGCCGGTCGTCGAACTTCGCGCCGGCAGCGACGGCGCCGTCGGCGATGCCCTTCATCTCTTCGAGGTATTCCTTGTCGAAGCGGCGCAGGAACAGCGCGTTGACCAGGGTGCGCGTGACCTTCCAGGCTTCGGTCGGCGACTTGGCGCCCTGCATGGCGGCGAAGCAGCGGACATAGCTGGCAATCTCGGGGGCCAGCAGCCAACCATGCTGATAGCCGCGTTCGTAGGGTTCGCCTTCGACATGCACCACGATCCAGCCGGCCTGCGGATAGCGATACGCCGGCCCATGCCGCCGCACGGACCGCGGATCGGGCTTGAAGTCCGTCGCGGGAGCATCGGCCCAGGCGAAGGTGAAGGGCGACAGCAGCACGGCCAGCGAGAGCAGCACGGCGCGGCGCATGACGGCATCCTCGCGGGATGAGGCGGCGAAGCGAGCCAGGAGAGGTATGCAGCTATTGTGAAGTGAAGGCGGGCGGGAGCCAATGCTATTGTGGGGGCGTCAAGACGAGTGCCAGTAGGGCGATGAAGTCGGCCATGCTCAGTAACCCATGTTCAATTCTTGGGCCTGCGCCGCCAACTCATCCAGGGCCGCACGCTGGTGCGCGGCTGCTTGTCGCTGGTACTCCAGCAGATGCTGGAGCAGTACCCGCCGATGCTTCCCGACCTTGCGATGAGGGATTGCGCCCTCGTCCAGCAAGCGGACCAGAAACGGACGGGAGACGCGGAGCAAGTCGGCAGCCTCCTGCGTGGTCAATTCCGCTTCAGCGGCGAGTAACGTGACCGCATTGCCCTTGCCCAGTTGGTCCAGAATCGAATGGACGAGTCGTAGGACAGCAGGCGGCAGGGCCACCGGCTCATCGTCCGACTTGTCGAGCAGGACAATGCCCAGTCGAAGTTTACGCTTTGCCTGAAGATAAAGTGCGAGACGGCGGCTTGCCTCCCGCGCCAAGGAACTCTCGGTTGCATTGGGCGTCATCGTTTCGAGGGTTTCGTCTGACATGGCCGCGCCCTCGCTTGGTGGTCTTCTTGCAACCTTATCAGCCAAACGAAATAAACGCAATAGGCAAAACAAACGAAAGCTGGACTTGCCACCTCGCATTTGGCCGACGGACGAGTGGCACCGGATTCAGAAGAAGAATAGTGGAAATGTGAGACCAGACACACGGTGGCCGCTCAGCGCAGCACCGGAATCGATGACCCGTGCCGATGGCTGAAAATAGTTGACCTGTTGTCTATTTCACTCGTTTCACCCGTTCCACGAAACGGTCGAGGTATGACCTTGTCCGTGAAACGAGTTCGATCTGCGCTCAACGGAGCGGCAATTCCAAGCGGAAGCAGGCGCCGCCGCCCTTGCAGCCGGTGCCGAGGACAAGCTTGCCGCCGAGGAGCTTTGCCCA
>JAGVLI010000301.1 GCA_020054355.1 Planctomycetales bacterium
CGGGCGCGGCCAGCGCCAGGGCCTGCGCGGCCTGGGTGCCGTGCCCTTGCATCTCGCCATCGTCGGGAGAAGCGTCCGGTTCGAGGTTGCTGTTGCGCTGCCGGGTCAGATCGACCACGCGGGTCGAGGGCGGCAGCTGCTTGTTCTTCACGGCGGTTTCCCAGCCGCGAAAATCGCCGGAGATCACGGCCACGCGCACGCCCTTTCCCTTCTGTCCTGCTGCGTGAAATCGAGCCAAACCGCTGGCGGCCAGGACTTCCCGATTGCGATCCTTGGCAGCCACGGTGGGCATGGGTGACGGCGCGCCGGAACGCGGCAAACGCACCGTGGACACCAGAGGCGAAGCCGCCAGGTCCGGGGCCTTGTTCGCGGCCGCCAGCACGGTGACGATCGGCCCGAGCCGGCCTTCGATCACCAGCGTGGGCGAGATTTCGAGCAGCGCTTTCAGCCAGGTCGTGCTTTCGCCGGAAGGCGTGGCGGACAGGATCACTTCCAGCCGGCGCGGCTTGGCGGCTTCTTCATTGTTGCCCAGGAGCAGCCGCAGATCGGGCGTGAGCTTCTGCAAGTGCTGCTCGGCGGCGGGCACTTCGGGCGCGGGCGGCAATTGCTTGAGCGCGGCGACGCCTTCCGGTTCGGGAATTACTTCGATGATGCGCAACGGCGAGTTCTCCCGCAACGGCAACGGCAAATCGCCGATCGGCCGGAGCGGAAAGAGCCAGCCCGCCGGCTGACCGCGCAAGTCCTTGACCAGCGTTTCCAGTTCGCCGGCCCGGATGGTGCCGACCAGCCGGGTGTAGCCGCGATGATCGTAGGCGGTCGCTTCCTGGAAGCCGAGTTCCCGCAGCAGTTCCTTGGTCTGCTCCGAGAGCAAGCGTTGCTGATGCGGGGGGAAGCCCCCAACCAGGTCGATGCGCGCCTTCACGGGTGCTTCCGCCTCTTCCGGCGTGGGCAGCTTGAAACCGGGCGGCAGCAGCAGCAGCGTCTTGATATGCGGATTATCGAGCAAGCGGCGGGCGTTGGCCGAGGCGGTCTTGCCGGTCATCTGGTTGTGGGTGGCGTCCTCGGGTTCGCCTTCGTCGCCCGGATCTCTCCGAAAGCCGACGCGCTCGAAGTAGTCCAGCAGCGCGAAGTATTGCTTGAGCCGTTCGGTCCGGCCGGCATGGATGCGATAGCGCAGCACCACCTGATACTCCGCGGGCGGCGGCGGTCCCGGCACCTGGGCGACGGCAAGATCGGTCAGGCCGAATAGGATGATGGCAGCGAAAAGCGCTCTTGTACTCATGATGACAGCCCCGAATGATGGGAAGGGCCGAACGCGAACGGATCACGGAATTGTCGCACCGGGACTGGATAATTTCCAGTGTCCCGCTCCAGTATGCCATGTTTCGCGGTCCGTGTCGGGTTTTGCCAAGCCTGGATTGCGGAAAAACAGTGGGGCTGCTCGGAATCGGTAGCGGCTGGTGCGGCGCTAAGGGTTGCGCGGGCCTTAACCTTGTCCACAAGGGCAGCATCTGAAGTGAATAGCTGTCAGCTATGAGCTGATAGCTATCAGCTATTCGTTCACACAGATCGCGCCCCGATGCCAGGTGAAGAAAATCAGGAGAAAATAACCGATGCCTGGAGCATTTGCCGAGCGCGTGGCGGTCATCACCGGAGCTTCGAGCGGCATCGGCTCGGCGCTGGCCAAGGAATTGTCGCGCCAGGGCTGCAAGCTCGGCTTGCTGGCCCGGCGCAAGGATCGCCTCGAACAACTGGCAGCCGACGTCAAGACAGCCGGCGGCACGGCAGCGCTTGCCCAGGCGGACGTTGGCAATCGGGAAGAAACCCTGCAAGCCATCCAGCAACTGCGCGAGCAACTCGGCCCGATCGACTTGATGATCGCCAATGCCGGCGTCGGCACGCCGACCGAAATCGACCCCATGAACTCCGCCGACGTGGCCGCGATGTTCCGCATCAACGTCATGGGCGTCGTCCACGCCATCGAAGCCGTGCTGCCCGACATGCTGCAACGGGGACAAGGCCACCTGGCGGCGGTATCGAGCGTGGCGGGGATGAAGGGCCTGCCCGGCAGCGGGGCCTACTGCGCCACCAAATCCGCGATCAACACTTTCATGGAAGCGCTGCGGATTCAGCTGCGCCGGAAGAACATCGCGGTAACGACGATCTGCCCCGGCTTCGTCAAATCGGAAATGACCGACGGGAACGATTTTCATATGCCCTGGCTGCTCGAAACCGACGACGCGGCCAAGCGGATCGTCCGAGCGCTGGAGCGCAAGAAAAAGGTCTTCACCTTCCCCTGGCAAATGGGCCTGATGATGCGCGTCACCGCCTGGCTGCCCGACTGGGCGCTGGACCAGGTAGTGACGCGGCGCAGCAAGAAGCTGCCGAAACGGAAGCTGAGTTAGGTGGCTCCACTGATCGGACGATGACCGGGAGGACGAGCCGATGGCCGGTGAAGCCGACTCACTGCGCGACTGGCATCGCCTGTTCGGCTTGCTGCTGACCGACTTCTTCACCGACTCGCCGTTCGCGGTCGAGATCGAGAGCGATCTGTCGAAGCAGCAGCAATTTCTCGACGTGGTGATCTTGCGCAAGGGCGAAGGCAGTATGACGGTGCGCCTGCCGGACGGCCTGGACGACCTGCGCGAGCACAACCTGATTACGTTCAAGTCGCACCACGAGGCGCTGGACAGCTGGGCGATGAAGGAACTGATCGGCCACTACGTCGCGTATCGCAAGCTGGCCAGCCCCACGCCGTCGGCTTTGCTGTCCGAGGAGCGCTTTCGTTTGTACGCCGTCTGCGCGCGGTTCCCGGATCAGCTTTCGGGGCTGATACCGTGGCAGGAACGACAGCCAGGGGTGTATCATTGTCACTGGGGAACGGATGTGGTGCGCGTGATCGTGGTGGGCCGGCTGCCGCGAGAAGTACACAATGCGCCGCTGCATTTGTTCAGCGCCGCGCCGGAGTTGTCGGCTTTTGGTCGCGGCGTCTATCGACAGAAATCGCCGACGACCAGTTTGTTGCTGCGGGAGCTGCTCCAGCAAGTCCAGAGCGAGGGCTTAGCCATGCCATATACGATGGAAGACTTCATACGCGACTCATTCCGCAAGCACTATTTGAAACTCCAACCGGAGGAGCGCCGGGAAGTGCTGCAATCGCTGCCGGCGGAGGAGCGTAAGCAATTTCTGGTGACGCTGCCGCCAGCAGAACAGCAGGAAGTGCTGCAATCGCTGCCGCTGGAGACGCGCCTAGCGGGCTTGTCGGCGGAGCAAATTCGACAATACCTGGATCAGTTGTCCGGCAGCCAACCCGAGGCACCGCGCAAGCCGCGCCGAAAAAAATAACTGCTTCAGCGCACGATCAGCTGCGCCAGATCGATGTGCTTCGCCCCCGGCAGGTAATCGAAGCGATCCGGGTGGCAGGTCAGCACCACGATCTGCATTGGGCCGGCGGGCGGGTTCCAGGCGGCGTTGCCTTCGGCTGTTAACCGAATCACATCCAGAATTTTGCGGTGCTTGGCCGGATCGGCGTGGGCCAGCGGATCGTCGAGGATGGCGGTCACGGGTTCGTCGCGGGCCAGCACGCCGCCCAGTGCCAGTCGCACCAGCAAGCTGAGCTGTTCGCCGGTGCCGTAGGATTCCACGTCTAGGGCCACCGACGAGCCAGCCGTGCCGTTGTGCAGCACGATCCCTTCCGGCAGGAACTTGTCGCCGAAGCGGACTTCGCGATACTCCTCCAGGCCGATGCGCTTGCTCCATTCCAGCACCCGGCCGGCAATTGGTCCCATGACCTGCTGGACCTGCGTTTCCCGGCATTCCTCGAAGAGATCGCGCAGCCGTTTGTGGGCGTCGGCTTCCAGCTTCTCGCGCTGCCAGGCTTGCTCTGCTTCCCGGACGCGGGCCTCGGCATCGGTCAGACGATTGTGCAGCCCTTCGTTGCCGAGCAGGAAGCCGCGCAGTTCGGTCAGCCTGTCTTCCAGCTCGCGCAGCCGTTTCTGGCGTTCCTGGGCAGCGGTCTTCGCCTCAATGCAGCGCTGATCGATGGTCTTCTCGGCTTCGCTCAAGCGGCTTGTCGCCAGGTTGCGCTCGGCATCTGTTTGCAACTGCTTCGCGGCCGAGACCGCTGCTTGTAACGTTGCCTCATCGCCGAGGCGGGCCAATTCCTCGCGATGGGCCTGCATGGCAGCGCCGACGGCCGATAGTGCTTCCTTGCCCTGCTGCCAGCGGTCTTCGGCGCGTTGCCGTTCTTGCAGCGTTCGCTTTTCGGCCTGCTCCAGTGTGGCCCGGCGTTGCTTCAGCGTTTCGGTCTGCGCCTCGAAGCGGCGGGCTTCCTCCTCGATGTCGCCGGCCGTGATGGTCTTGCCGGCGAGTTCGGGGCGGCGTTCGAGGATGGCCTGTCGCTGGCTTTCCAACGGCAGCTGTTCCGCCGCCAGCACTCCTCTGCCCTGGGGTGCTCTCTTGCGCAAGTCGGCGCGAAGTGCGTCCAGCCGTTGCTGCCAGGCTCGGCACTGGCTGCGACGGTCGCTCAGACGATCCAGGCATGCCTCGTGCGCGGGGTCTTCCTGGAAGGAACGCACGCTGTCGGCGAACTGTTGTTCCAGCTTGGACAGTTCACCGGCGGCGCGCTCCAGGTCGAGGTTCGCCTGACCGCGCGCCACTTCGAGCGTGCCGAGGTCGGCCAGGTCGATGCGCACGCGCTGCCGTAATGGCCAGCGCTGGGGCTGCTAGATCGGAAGAG
>JAGVLI010000117.1 GCA_020054355.1 Planctomycetales bacterium
CACCAGGCCGCCGAACAGCTCCGGCAGCGCCCAGGCGATCCTGCATGCGGCCAGAGCGCCGTTGCTGCCCTGGCCGGCGATGTAGGTCCGATCCGGGTCGAGCTTGTGGGTACGCCGCACTTCATCGAAGGCGTCCAGCGCGGCGCGGGTGCGCTGCCAGGGTTCGGGATGCTCGCCGACGTTGCTGGGACCGATGTAGATGACCTTGTGGTCCACGCAAATTTTCTGCCAGGAACTCCAGCCTTGCGGCCTGGCTTCCTGCGAGAGGAACAGGATGGCGGGGGCCGGCTGATCCTTATCCAGTTCAGGAGGAACGTACAGCTCGAACCGCTGCCGTTTCGCTTCCCAGAATTCCATCGTCGGCGGGACCTTCTCCAGGCTTTCCCGGCCTTCGACGAAGGTCCAGTCGAGCCGGGTCGCGTGGCCCACTTCCACCGATGCTTGATAGCCCGGCACGGCATTCATGGTCAGCAAGAGGACGCCGCCCGTCACCGCCGCCCCAGCCACCAGGCACAGTACGAGCACCAGTGGAGCCATGCTCCGTTCCTGGGCGACCGGCACCGGCCGGTCCTTTTTGCGCGGCTCCAGCTTCAGCAGACTTTTCTTCTGACCCTTGGCGGGCAGTTTCTTGAGAATGGAGTCCTTGGCGGAACGCCCAGCCCTGAGGACCGGCGGCTTGGTATCCACTTCCTTGCCCGTGGTTTCCTCGGCCGCTTCATCCGGTACGGGACCGTCGTTCAGCGCATCGATCGGCGGCGGCAATTCGTCCGGCGCCGATTCCGGCGCGGGCGCCGGGGCCGGCGCCTGGTCCTTGCCCTTGCCTTTGCGGGGAACGAATTTATGAGCCATGTCTGGCCCCTTTTATCACGTGCCGTGGGAGCGCTGCCCAAACCCGGCGTTACCCGATATCGCTAGTTTAGCCGCAAGTGCGACGCCGCTCTACCCTGGACCGCAGGGGTTTCTCGGTTTTTTCGCGCGCGTCCGTTTTGCCGGCGGTCTGGCCGGACCTGCCTGATTTGATATGCCAACAGCATAACAGCCCGAGGCCGGACCTGGGGGTCCGGTCCCGTCTCGCCTTCCAGGAGTCAGCTCGCATGGGCCTGCTCACCGTTGGCTTCGGCGCATTTCTGATGCTGCTCGGCGGCGTCAGCTACTTCCTGTCCGAATCCAGATCGCCCACCGCCCTGATCCCGACTGGTTTCGGCCTGGTGCTGGCCCTGGCCGGGTTGCTGGCATGCAAGGATAGCTTACGCAAGCACGCCATGCATGCCGCCGCCCTGCTGGGCGTCCTCGGATTTCTCGGACCGGGCGTCATGGTGTTGCGGAACCTGGGCAAAGCGAGCGAGGACATCAAGATGGCGGCCCTGGTCAGCCAGGCGGTCATGGCGCTCACCTGTGCCATTTTTGTCGGGCTGTGCGTGAAGTCCTTTATCGATGCTCGTCGCCGTCGCCAGCAGTCCACGGATTGAAGCACGCGATCATCAATGTTTCATCGTCCGTTGATTCGCGACGCTTCGGAGAAGCGTTGAAGCGAATCAACGCTTCTCCGAAGCGTCGCGAATCGGATTGGGAAACGCATCGCGGACAGCAACCGCGCGTGAAATCCGCCCGCGCGGATTTCACTGACCATCGAATTCTTACGGCCATATCACAATCCCGCCACCGGGCAAAGACCGGCTGGCACTGCTCACTTTCTGGGCAGTCGGCGGGCACTCCAGAGCCTGCATTCGGGCCGGCCGCGAATGCGCTTCACCTAAACGATTTGCTGGACAGCAGTTATTTTGCGCCTGCGCATGTCTTGCGCAGCTGACTCAGCCTTGGCATGACTCTTGCTTCCTTCTTCTCCCACAGCCGGGTAAGCCTTTTTGCTTTCAGGATCCTCTCCTGCCTGCTCTCCCACCCGTCTGCGACAGCGCTGGCAGCTTGCTCCGGTTGGTTCGCCCGTTCGCTGCCAGGCCAGCACGCAACCAGGAAGAGCATCATGGCCACTCCATCACTTTCCAGCGTCGCCGCCCTTCGCCCCTCGTCGCTCCGCGCCCGCCGTGCGGAACGCCCCCTCTCGCCGCCACGATCGGACAACGAACATCAGCAATGCTGACCGTCTTCCTCACCCAAACTACCAGGATCGGAACATGCCAGGTTCATCGGGTTGGGTTGATGTGCTCCGAGTTTCCGGCCCGCAGGGCAGAGGTGCCAAATGGTCATGCCATCCACCGAGACGTTTGTCGAGACGCTGCGCGCTTGCGAACTGCTCGAAGCGCCGCAGCTGACCGAGCTGCGCCGCGGCTTTCGCCTCACGGGCGACGACCCGCGCCCGCTGGCCCGGCAGTTGATGCACCAAGGCTGGCTCACCCCGTACCAGATCAACCAGCTCCTGACCGGGCACGGCCACGAACTGATTCTCGGCCACTACATCCTGCTCGAACGGCTCGGCGAAGGCGGCATGGGCCAGGTCTACAAGGCCCGGCACCAGAAGCTGGGCCGGGTCGTCGCCCTGAAAGTCATGCGCAAGGACCGCATGACCGAACCGGACACCGTCCGCCGCTTTCAGCGCGAGGTCCAGGCCATCGCCCAGCTCTGCCATCCCAACATCGTGCTGGCCTTCGACGCCGACGAGGTCCACGGCATCCACTTCTTCGCGATGGAGTATTTCGAGGGCATCGACCTCAACCGCCTGGTGCGCCGGCTGGGAGCGCTGCCGGTGGCCAAGGCGTGCGACTACATCCGTCAGGCCGCGTGCGGGTTGCAGCATGCCCACGAGCGCGGCCTGGTCCACCGCGACGTGAAACCCTCGAACCTGCTGCTGACCAAGGGCCACCCGCCGGAATCGCCGACCGCCCTGATCAAAATCCTGGACATGGGCCTGGCGCGGCTCGACCTGCCGGCCGACGACTCGGAATCGTCGCAGACGCTGACCCAGCGCGGCGTCATCATCGGCACCGCCGACTTCATCGCGCCCGAACAGGCGATGAATCCGCACGGCGCCGACATCCGCTGCGACCTCTACGGCCTGGGCTGCACCTTCTATTTTCTGCTGACCGGGCGCGTCCCCTTCGCGGGCGGCACGCCGCTGGAAAAACTCTTCCGCCACCGGCTGGAGCCAGCCCGGCCGGTCCAGGAACTGCGGCCGGATGTGCCTGCCCTGGTCGCGGAAATCGTCGCTCGGCTGCTGGCCAAGCTGCCGGCCGACCGCTATCAAACGCCGGCAGCCCTGGCCGAAGACCTGGCCAACGTGCTCGCGGGCGGCGCTTCGCTTCAGACGTTCGACAACCTGGCC
>JAGVLI010000059.1 GCA_020054355.1 Planctomycetales bacterium
GAGGACGCGCTCCTGCCCGCTGCCGCTCTTGCGGAGGAAGGTCAGCACACTGCCGTCCGCGTCGCCGGCGTCGATCCACTCGAAGCCGGCCGGGCTGCAGTCGAGTTCGTGCAGCGCCGGTTCCGCCCGGTAGACCCGGTTCAGGTCCTGGACCCATTGCTGCAACCCGGCTTGCGGCAGGTAGTCGGCGGTGTGCCAGTCCAGGCTGGTATCGTGCTGCCATTCCTGGCCCTGGCCGAATTCGCCGCCCATGAACAACAGTTTCTTCCCTGGCTGCGCGTACATGTAGCCGAACAGCAGCCGGAGGTTTGCAAACTTTTGCCAGTCGTCGCCGGGCATCCGCGTCCGCAACGATCCCTTGCCGTGGACCACTTCATCGTGCGACAGCGGCAGGACGTAGTTTTCCGTGAACATGTACAGGCCGCGGAAGGTCAGTTCGTTGTGGTGATAGCGGCGATGCACCGGATCGCGTGCGAAGTAGTGCAGCGTGTCGTGCATCCAGCCCATGTCCCACTTCAGGCCGAAGCCCAGGCCGCCGAGATAATTCGGCCGGGAGACCTGCGGCCAGGCGGTCGATTCCTCGGCGATGGTCTGCACATCCGGATAGTTCTTGTAGACCTCCTCGTTGAAGCGGCGCAGGAAGCTGACCGCTTCGAGGTTTTCGTTGCCGCCGTAGGTGTTCGGCACCCACTGCCCCGGCTGACGTGAATAGTCGAGATACAGCATCGACGCGACCGCATCGACGCGCAGCCCGTCGATGTGATAGCGGTCCAGCCAGAAGAGGGCGCTGCTCAGCAGGAAGCTGCGGACTTCGTGCCGGCCGTAGTTGAAGATCGAGCTGGCCCAGTCGGGGTGAAATCCCTGCTGCGGGTCGGCGTGCTCGTAAAGATGGGTGCCATCGAAGTAGCTCAATCCGTGCTGGTCGGTCGGGAAGTGCGAGGGCACCCAGTCGAGGATGACGCCGATGCCGCGCTGGTGCAGGCAGTCGATCAAGTACATGAAATCCTGCGGCGTGCCGTAGCGGCTGGTGGGCGCGAAGTAGCCTGTCGTCTGATAGCCCCAGGAGCCGTAGAAGGGATGCTCCGTCAACGGCAGGAACTCGATATGCGTGAAGCCCATGTGCTCGCAGTAGTCGGCCAGCCAGGGAGCGATCTCCCGATAGCTCATCGAGCGGTTGCCTTCCTCGGGCACGCGAATCCAGGAGCCGAGGTGGACCTCGTAAATGGACAGCGGGGCATTCAGGGCGTTGCGGCGGCGGCGCTCGGCCATCCAGGCTGCATCGTGCCAGTCGTAGGCGAGGTCGCAGACAATGGAGGCAGTCTTCGGCGGCACCTCCGCGCGAAAGGCGAAAGGATCGGCCTTGTCCACGCGGTAGCCCTGATGGCCCGAGACGATGTGATACTTGTAAATCGTGCCTTCACCCACGCCGGGCAAAAAGCCTTCCCAGATGCCGGACGATTCGCGGGGCCGTAAGGGATGGCGCGCCGGGTCCCACTGGTTGAAATCGCCGACGACGGAGACCAACTCGGCGGCCGGCGCCCAGACGGCAAAGTAAGTGCCCGCCACGCCGTCCACCGTTCGCGGATGCGCTCCCAGTTTCTGATAGAGCCGGCAATGACTGCCTTCGTTAAACAGGTGCAGGTCCGCCGGGCCGAGCAAGGAGGTTCCCGGATTGATCGCCGGGAGACTCCGCTCCACCGGGGCTGACGGCCGCGGTCCTGGGGTTGGTTCCGGTCGAAGAGTCACGGGCAAACCTCTTGCGGGAAGCGGTGCGCTGCACGTCTAAGAATATACGATTCCAGGGCGTGCTGGGGCAGAGCGGATCAGATCGCCTTTCGGTCCAAGGAACCGAACTGCGCCTCCAAGGCGTCACAAGCGTGACATTCGGCGAGCCGCGCACGCAGTAGGCGGGGCAGCCGACCGCTTACTGCGTGCGCGGCTCGGAAGTCCCATTCCGGGCCGCGTCAAGCATCATCGGCGACGCTTTCCGTAAACATTTTATGACCTGGCTGCGTATTCCAGGTAGTGGAGCAAGAAACCGGCAGGCTGCCGGGGAAGGAAATGAACCTTGGAGGTCGGAACCGTGTCGGGACGATGATCCCGGTGCGGGAAGAGGCGGGGCCTTGGTACGCCAATGGGGAGAGCGGCTCGGAAGATACCGAGCGGTTTGTGGGTTCGACTCCCACCCAGGTCGGCATTCTGGCTCGGTAGGCAATGGGCAGACCACTCTCGCTTAGAACGAGGGATGCTGCGGGTTCGACTCCCGCCTGAGCCACCGCCGTGATTTATCCGCATTTCATGTAGGGTGCGCTGTGCGGACCGTTCGTCAAAAAAACGTTTCGCACAGCGCACCCTACCCGTTGCCATCTACTGCCTGATCGTGAGCCGCTGATTCGCCTTCACGCCTTTCTGTTCGACCTTGCCCTTGCCGTGCGGCAGAGTGACTTCGATATCGACCATCTCTGCCTTTCCCAGGCCAAAGTGAGCCAGGGCCGCCTGGCCGGAAGCGTAGCCATAGCCGGCGGCAATCTCCTGGCAGCCGAGCAGCGCGCCGGCGTCTCCCAGCTTGCCCGCCGGATAGAGCTTGATCCGCGCGCCGATACCCATGCGGTTGATTGCCTTCTCCGGGGACTCACGCCCCCGGCTCGCTCCCTCGACCTGAACCTGGAGCCAGTGGCCGCCGGATGTCTCGTTGCGCAGCAGGAGCGAGCGGGATTCCGGCCACCAGTTGGGGAGAAAGAGATCGAGCTTGCCGTCGTTGTCGTAATCGCCGGACGGCCCCGGCGCCATGTAGATGATCTTCTTTTCCTTGACGATCTTGTCGAACATCTTGCCCGACTGCTTGATCGCCTGGTCCTCGTTCGTCGGGAAATCGTTGACCGCCAGGGTATCCTCGCGAAACTGGGGCATGCCGTCCTTGATGCCTTGATGCCTGAAGATCAGCGGATACGGTTTGCCGTCGGCGAACTTGACCATGCTGGCATAGATGTCGGGCCAGCCGTCGTTGTCGAAGTCCTGAATCTCGACGTGCGGAGCCTTCAAGGGCAGCGGAATCAACCCGGCCGCGGCGGTCGCGTTCTCGAAGACGGGATTACCATCCTTGACGCCACGATTGAGGTAAAGCCGATTGGCCACCGGCTTGACCCAGGGCGTCGAAAAGTGCTGGCCGAGCACGATGTCGAGCAGGCCATCGCGGTTCACGTCGCCGAAGCAGACCCCGCACACCATGTTGTCGCCGCCGGTTCCCTCGAAGGCGAAGAGTTCGCGCGAGCCGGGCACTTCGCGAAACTTGCCCTTGCCATCGTTCACGAACAGGACGTTGCCGCCGCCGCTGGAAGCCAGGAAGATGTCTGGCCAGCCGTCGTTGTTGACGTCGGCGACCGCGACGCCGAGTCCCGGGACACCGGCCGGCAAGCCGACCGCCTGCGAAACATCCTCGAACTGCAAGTTGCCCAGATTGCGGAACAGCCGGGAGCTTTTCGTCTTCGAGCCGTTGTAGCCGGGCAGCGGGTCTTCTCCCACGAGCAAGTCGAGCAGGCCGTCGCCGTCGAAGTCCAGCACGGCGGCGCTGCGGCCGCCGAAGGCTTCGGGGCAGGCGGTGTTGTCCTTGGAAATATCGGTGAACTTGCCGCCCCCGTCATTGCGAAAGAGCTTGCAGCCCGCCAGGCCCTTCTTGGCTTGCGGCATGCTGGAAACGTAGAGGTCGAGGTCGCCGTCATTGTCCAGGTCGGCGAACAGGGCAGCGCTGGGCCGCCCACCCACCCGCAGGTTTTCTTGACCGTCGAGCTGGAACTTTCCTTTGTTGTTCCGGAAAAAAAGGTTGGGCTTCATCGAGTTCTCGTAAAAGGCCCCAACGTAGAGGTCGAGCCAGCCATCGCCGTCCACATCGCCCCAGCCTGCCGCGTGGCCCCGAATGCCCGTTACATGGGGGAATAGCCCGGCTTCGTCGCCCATGTCGCGGAAGACGAAGGGGTACTTCTCCACTGCTTTTTTCTCTCCCTGTCCGGCCACCTGGAAAGAGGAAACGACGCACGCGGAGAAAAACACCACGGCAGTCCAGGCAAGCAAGCGACGCATGTTAGTTCCTTCCCACCGGGAGTTGGCTTCGGCGTGGTTTAGATTGACAAACAAGACTCGCGCAGCCGTTTCTCGAAAAGAAACGAATAGCTGACAGCTATGAGCTGATAGCTGGCAGCTATTATTTCAACTCTCGAACGACCGCCTGACCTGGAAGATTCATCAAGGCTGCCGTTCGGATTCCGGAATATGGATCACCGTCAGCACGCAGGAATCCCAGGCGCTGCCGGTCGTCCGCGTGTTGTTCCAGGTGATGTAGAGCTTATCGCCCTTGGGATCGACGGCCGAGCCGAAGGTGCCCTTGAGCGTGCAGCCGTACTTCTCCTTGTAGAACGGGTGCAGGAAGGCAATCACCTTCTTTTGCTTCGTCTTCACATCATATTGAACGACTGGGGTGCCTTCGGTCTCGCTGCCGCCGTGAGCGCCGGCGGTGTAATAGAGGTAGCGCCCCGTCGGGTCCGCGTCCAACGTCGCGATATACGCCTGCTTGGCGACCACCGCCGAGCCGAGTTTCTGGATTTCCTCGGTCTTGGTGTTGAACGACCAGAGTGTGGCTTCCGGGTCCTTCGACACGGTGTAAATCATGCCCTGCGGAGTTTCCTGCGTGGCTGCCCGCAGGCCGATTTCCGCGCCGACTTTTTCCGGCGCGCCGCCCTTGGCGGGATCGAAGCGCATCAGCGGGGCAGCGCCGCCCTCGCCGCCCGGCGTGAAATACAGCTTGCCCGTGGACTTGGCGAAGAACATGTAGCGGGCCGGGCCGTCCGGGCCGGAGTAGAGCATCTTTTTGGCCTTGGTGTCGTAGGCGAAGAACTGAATGCCCTGCGCGGCTGCGTCCTTACCCGCCGCGGTGCCGCCGTAGAAGATCAGCCGCTGCGGATCGAGGACGCTGCACGGAATGCAGTGCTTCGGGACCGGATGGGCAACCACGACTTCCGTCTTGCCCGTTTCGGGGTGCGTGCGGAAGACCCAGTCGCCCTGATAGCCGTTCTTGTCGATGGTGGTGCTGGGAGAGCCGCGATGCGTGGAATAGTAGAGCCAGCCGTCGCTGCCGATATCGACCCGGCCGTGAATCTTCGCCGGGGCATAGTTCATCTCGGGGGGCAGAGCGCCGGCGGAAGCCAGGAATTTGCTGACATCCACCAGGACACGATGCTTCTTGGTGGCGGCGTCATATTCGCAGACCAAAGCGGTGCCGCGCGGGGACAGGTGATCGCCGATGGCGGAGTAGTATTTGCCTTCGACCGCACAGCCGTCGCCCCACACCGACCAGGGCTTGCCCGCGTAGTCCTGGCCGGGATAGTACATGAAGTCGACGGTCGGCGCCTTCTTGGCAATGACTACGTCCTCCTTGAGAGTCCCCATCGGCTTCAGGAATTCCTCGGTCGTGTCGGTCACGACTTCCTTGCCTTCGGGCAGCTTGGGCGGGAAGGGGACTTCGACTTTTTTCGCGGCAGCCTTTTTCTGCGCTTGCGCCTCCATGCCCGGAGTGCCGACGCAACAGAACAGACCGATGCAGCCCAGCAGTACGCCGAGTCGGGAAAACATGGAGCGGTCCTTTCGAGGGAGGATCGACGGCGGACGTTCAGCCGGAATCCAGCCTAACCCGTGTCGGACAGCGCTACAACTGTCCAATACCGAAATTATTCTTGAAGAGAAATAGGTATGGCCTATTTTACCTAGAGACGACGAAACACCCCTTTTTGCGAGCGAAACCGATGCCAGCCGCCAAGACGCGCCACGCTTACAAGGAAGTCCGGCTCCAGCAGCTCCGCAGCTTCTGCGAAACCGCTCGGCTGGGCAGCCTGACCGCAGCCGCTGCATCGCTCGGTTTGGCTCAGCCAACCATCTGGGAGCAGGTCCACGCGCTGGAGCGCGTCTTCGCCGCCAAGCTGGTGGAGCGGCATGCACACGGCTGCCGGCTGACGCAGACCGGACGCTTGCTTGCCGAACTGGCTTCGCCGCTGGTGGCGGGCATCGATTCCCTGCAACGCAACGTCCAGGAAGCTCTGCAACTCCAGGAAAGCCGGCTGACGGTGGCGGCCACGCCGCGCATCGTTTACGAAGACTTGCCGGCCGCGATTGTCGAATTTCAGCGCCGTCATCCGCAGGTGGTGTTCCGCCTGGTGGAACAGAGCAACGAACAGGTCATCTCTTCGGTCGAATCGGGCGAAGCCGACCTGGGACTGACCCTCGAACGCGAACCCACGCCCGCCAATCCGTGGTTGTCTTTTGAACTGGGCTATGAACTCGACCTCATGCTGGTGACGCCCAAGGACCACCCCCTGGCCCGGCGGCGCCGGCTGCAGCCGCGCGACTTGCTCGATTTTCCGCTCGTCAACGCACCCGATGGGTTGCCCGACGCGGCCATCACGGCGGCCCTGCAAAAGCTCGGCGTCTTCCAGGCACAGCCGCGCCGCGTGGAAGCGTTTTACACCTCGGCCATCCGCCGTTACGTGGAACTAGGCTTCGGCATTGGACTGATCGTCGGCTTGCCCGGCCACTTACCCGCGACCACGTTGCACGAACGCTCCTTGAGCCGATTCTTCGGCCGCATCCCAGTCAGTCTGGTGCAGCGGAAAGGGGCTTTGCCGCACGGGCCGGCGCATAGCTTCGCCCAGACCGTCCAGACCGTGCTGCAACGACGCCCCGAAGAAAGAAACTGAAGCACTCCTTCCAGATAGTTTGTTTCTCGGCGGATCGCCATTTCTGCTTGTGGTCTTCCCGATGGGGTTGGTACATTAAGCCGGAGAAAGGCATTCGATTGACCGCGAGAGGATGAGCAGGCTCACGGACAGTCGCGTTCGTGAGCCTTGTCGTTTGATCCGTGTCCCCAGTTCGCCGCGGAAGCACCATGATTGCCGAACTGCCAGCTGCCGCGCTGTCCGCCGCCGACACTTCCTTGCAGGCTTACCTGCTCGGTTCGGTGGATTTCGAGGCTGCGCTGAACTGGCAACGGCGGCTGGTGTTCCAGGTCAGCGGCGATCGGCGGAGTGCCTGTCTGATGCTCTGCGAGCATCCGCCCTCGATTACCATCGGGCGGCAAGGCAGCTGGGGCCAACTGCGTTTTGAATTGGACGAACTGGAAACCCGACGCTGGCCGGTGCGCTGGGTCAATCGCGGCGGTGGTTGCCAGCTCCACGTACCAGGGCAATTGACGGCCTACGCAATCCTGCCCTTGGACCGGCTGGGTCTGGGTCTGCAAGCGTACCTGGAAAGACTGCAGCAGGTGGTCGCCGATGTGCTGGCCGACTTCAGCATCACGGGGGAGCGGGCACCAGATCGTCCAGGCGTCTGGGTTGGCGGCCGGCCGATCGCGTCCTTCGGCGTGGCGGTGCGCGACTGGGTGTCCTACTACGGCTGCGTGCTGAATGTCGCGCCGGACCTGCTGCCGTTTCGTCGCATCAGTTGCGGCGGTCCCGGTGAACCGCAGATGACCTCGCTGGCGTGCGTGCGGCATGGGGCCGTGCGGCCGGCGATGGTGCGCGAGCGCTTCGTCGAACATTTCGCGGCCCGGTTCGGCTTCTCCCGGATTTCAGTGTTCTTCGACCATCCCGCCCTGAACAAGAAAGCGCCATCCGATGCGGTCGCTGCCAGTCCTTTCTGAATCCTCGGCGTCGCCGACGGACGACGGCCCACGGGCGACCGAACCGCCGCGTCGCCTGCCTTCGTGGTTGAAGCGGGCCCTGCCGCGCGGCAACGAGAATTTCTTCACGCACGATCTGCTGCGCGAGCTGCGCCTGGAGACCGTCTGCGAGAACGCCCGCTGCCCGAATCGGCCGGAATGCTACGCTCGCCGCACCGCCACCTTCATGATCCTGGGCAATGTCTGCACCCGGCCCTGCGGCTTTTGCTCCGTGCCGCGCGGCCAGCCTGAAATGCTCGAAGATAATGAACCCGACCGGGTGGCCGAGGCGGCGTTTCGCCTGGGCTTGAAGCACGTCGTCATCACTTCCGTCACGCGCGATGACCTGCCCGACGGCGGCGCGGATCACTTCGCTCGCTGCGTCGAGGCGGTGCGTGCCCGGACCGGCTCCAGGGTGGAGGTGCTGACGCCGGACTTCCTGGGCGACCTGGCGGCCGTCGACCGCGTGCTGGCCGCTCGGCCCGAGGTGTATAACCACAACACCGAAACGGTGCCCCGGCTCTACAAGAAGGTGCGTGGCCGGGCGGACTATCGACGCAGTCTGGACCTCCTGGCCCACGTCAAACGCACGCATCCGGAGATCACCACCAAGAGCGGGCTGATGCTCGGCCTCGGCGAGACCACCGATGAATTGCTCGAAGTGCTGGCCGACCTTCGCGCGGTCCGGTGCGACCTGCTGACGCTCGGGCAGTACCTCGCGCCCACGCTCAAGCACATTCCCGTGGTTCGCTATGTTCCGCCTGCGGAGTTCGACGCCCTGGCCGTGCTGGCCCGGTCGCTCGGCTTCCAGCAAGTGGCCAGCGGGCCGTTCGTGCGCTCCAGCTATCACGCCGACGAGATGGTATCCAGCCATGCCCAGTGACATCGTCCTGCCCGAACTGGGTGCGGCTCCCGTCTGGCTCAGCGTCTGGTTCGCCGACCTGGGCGACGAGGTCTACGAAGGCGACCGCCTGGTGGAAGTCTTGGTCCGCGGCGCCACTTTTGACGTGGCTGCCCCGGCAACCGGGCGATTGAAGGAAAAGCGGGCGCTGCCGAATGATCGGGTGGAAACCGGGCAGGTGCTGGGCGTGCTGGAGATGCCGGACACCAGCGGAACACCCTGAGCGCGTCCTGCCGCTCTGAGCCGTCTACTCAGGGATGAAGCACATGGCCGACCACGATCAGCGCTTCAAAATCCTGCTGCACGAGTTCCTGGCCGAGTTCTTCGCGGCGTTCTTGCCCAAATGGCAAGGGCGCTTCGATTTTCCCAGCGTGGAATGGCTCGACCAGGAAGCTTTCGCCGATCCGCCGCAGGGCGAGCGTCGCTTCCTGGACGTCGTTGCCAAGCTGCGGACGAACCAAGCGATCGCCACGCCGGACGGCGCCAACGCCGAAAGTTCGATCGCCCTGATTCACGTGGAGATCGAATCGGCCGACTCGGTCAAGCCGTTGCGCTCGCGGATGTCCGACTACTACCACTTGCTGCGGCACAGGCATGGCTTGCCTGTCCTGCCCATCGGGTTGTATCTTCAAGTAGGGCTGAATGGCATCGGAGTCGATGTCTTCGAGGAACGCATCTGGGACTTGACGGTGCAGCGCTTCGAGTATCTGTACGTCGGCCTGCCAGCGTTGCTGGCCGAGCACTACGTCCAGAGCGATAACTCCCTGGCAGTCGCCCTGTCCGCGTTGATGAAGCTGTCGCCGGAGCGGCGAGGCTGGCTGGCAGCGGAGGCCTTACAGCGCATCAAGGCCTTGCCGAACAGCGAATGGCGGCGGTTCCTGCTGGGTGAGTTGGTCATGGCATACCTGCCGCTGGAAGGCGAGCAGCGAGCCGAGTTCGAGCGCTTGCTGAACACCGAACCCTATCGGGAGGCGAGAGAGATGGAAAACACGATGCTGAGCCACTGGCGAAAAGAGTTTCTGGACCAAGGCCGCGAACAGGGCCGGCAAGAAGGCCGGCAAGAAGGCCGGCAAGAAGGCCGGCAAGAAGGCCGGCAAGAAGGCCGGCAAGAAGGCCGGCAAGAAGGCCGGCAAGAAGGCCGGCGCGATGCGCTGCATTGCGTGCTGGAGCAACGGTTTGGCCCACTTGCGCCACAAGTCATCGATCGGCTCGATGCACTGCCCATGGAGCAAGTGCTGGACCTGCTCAAGAAGGCGATCACTGCGAAGTCCTTGCACGATCTTGGCTTGACCGATTGAGCAAGTTCCGCGAAGCACTCTGACGCCGGGTTCGCTGGCTTCAAGAAGCAGGGTTCTGATCCGTATGCCCCACGGCCCATTCATCTCGCTGGACGGCATTGACGGCACCGGCAAATCCACGCAATGCCGGTTGCTGGCCGATCTGTTTCGCGGCTGGGGTTATGCAGTGGTCGTCTGTGCCGATCCGGGCAACACCACGGTTGGCAACGTGCTGCGCGTACTGGTGCTGGGCAAACAACACGCACTTTCATTGGCCTGCGAGGCGCTGCTGTTCATGGCCAGCCGGGCGCAGCTCACCGCCGAATTGATTCAGCCCGCGCTCGCCGCTGGGCAAGCCGTCATTTCCGACCGTTTCACGCTGGCCAATGTCGTCTACCAGGGGCATGCCGGCGGTTTGGACATCGAAGAACTCTGGCGCGTGGGCCGGTTGGCGACCGGCGGCCTGGAACCCGACCTGACCATCGTGCTGGACATGCCGGTGGAAGTCGCCCAGGCGCGGCGCAATCGACCTGCGGATCGGGTTGAGAGCCGGGGGCGAGACTATCACGAACGGGTGCGGGCGGGCTTTCTGGCCGAAGCGAAACGACGGCCCGACCGCATCCAGGTGGTGGACGCCAGCCAGTCCATTGACGCCGTGTTTCAGCAGATTCGCGCCCTCGTCGCTTCCCGGTGGCAACCCTCATGAGCTGGCAGCACATTCGCGGCCACGAGGCCCTGGTGCGGGAATTCACCCACGCGGTTCGCCGGGGACGGCTAGCTCATGCGTACCTGTTCGCGGGTCCGCCCGGCGTGGGCAAACGCCTGTTCGCGCTGGAACTCGCCAAGACGCTGCTCTGCGAGCGCTCCGCGAACGCCGATCCCTGGCAAGCGTGCGATGAGTGTGCCTCCTGCAAGCTAGTTGCGGCGGGCAATCATCCCGACCTCAGCATTGCCGGCCGACCTGACGACACCAACGAACTGCCGATCAAGGTGGTGCGCGATCTGTGCCAGACGCTGTCGCTGAAATCGGCCTTTGGCCGGGGCAAGGCAGCCATCCTCGACGATGCCGACGATCTCAACGACTATGCCGCCAACAGTTTCCTGAAGACCCTGGAAGAGCCGCCGCCGCAGTCGCTGCTCATCCTGATCGGCACCAGCGCGCAGGCGCAGCTGCCGACCATCGTTTCACGCTGCCAGCTGATTCAATTCCATCCGCTTCCAGGCGAGGTCGTTCGCGACTTACTGCGCGCCCAGGGCGTCGAGGACAATCGCTTGCTGGCACGGGTGGTCAAGCTGGCGAACGGCAGCCCAGGCCAGGCGCTGGCCCTGGCCGACGCGGAGTTATGGGAATTTCGCCGCTTACTGATCCAGGCCCTGGCGAGGTCTCCGGTGGACAGCGTCGGCCTGTCGCAGCAATGGCTGCAATTCATCGAGAAGGCCGGCAAGGAGTCCGCGAATCAGCGCCGCCGGGCCAGCCTCACGTTACAACTGCTGCTCGACTTCCTGCACGATACGCTGCGCGTCGGCGTGGCTGCTCCGCCGCGCAGCGCGGAAGCGGATGAGTTGCCCTGGCTTCAGCAAGTGGCCGGACGGCTCGAACCGGAACAGCTGCTCGACACGATCGAGCGCGTGCAGGAAACGGAGGTCCAGGTCAACCGCTATGTGCAGCTGGTGCTGGTGGTGGAAGCCCTATGCGATGCGCTGGGCCGAAGTCTCTCGTCGGCGGGCGTGCGCTGATCCGCTTGCAACGGCTCAAGTCCGCGTTTTCTCTAGGATAATGGCAGCGATCTCTTCGTTCCACCATCCGGGAGCGCGCCATGACGCAGCCGCCGGCCCACACCAATCGTCTGATCCACGAAAGCAGCCCCTATCTCAAGCAGCACGCCCACAATCCGGTCGATTGGTACCCCTGGGGACCGGAAGCGCTGCAGCGTGCCCGTGAGCTGGACCGGCCCATATTTCTCAGCATCGGCTACTCGGCCTGTCACTGGTGTCATGTGATGGAGCACGAGAGCTTCGAGAACGAGGAAATCGGCCAGCTCCTCAACGACCACTTCATCAGCATCAAGGTCGATCGGGAAGAGCGGCCCGACCTCGATCAGATCTACATGTCGGCGGTACAGCTGCTCACCCGGCAGGGTGGCTGGCCGATGTCGGTCTTCCTGGCAACCGACCTGAAGCCCTTCTACGGCGGGACCTATTACCCACCCGACGACCGCTACGGCCGACCCGGCTTCAAGCGCTTGCTGCTGGCCATCGCCGATGCCTGGAAGAATCGCCGGGCTGAACTGGTCGAGCAGGCCGGGCAAATCGCGCAGGGCATCCAGGAGTCCATGCAGGTTCCAGGCGGCGTGGGCGATTTGACCCCCGTGCTCTTGCAAAACGCCGGCCGGCAGCTGGGCCGCGCCTTCGATTCGGTCCACGGCGGCTTCGGCAGCGCTCCGAAGTTTCCGCATGCCGTCGAACTGCGCTTGCTGCTCCGCGTCTGGCAGCGCTTCGGCGACGAGCAAGCCGTGGACATGGTCCGGCTGACGCTCGACAAGATGGCGCTGGGCGGCATGTACGATCATCTCGGCGGCGGCTTCCATCGCTACAGCACCGACGAGCGCTGGCTGGCCCCGCACTTCGAGAAGATGCTCTACGACAACGCTCTGCTCACCCAGGCGTATCTCGAAGCCTATCAAGCGACGGGGTCGCCGTTCTATCGCCGCGTCGTCGAGGAAACCCTGGACTATGTGCTGCGCGAGATGACCAGTCCGGCGGGGGCTTTCTACAGCACTCAGGATGCCGACAGCGAAGGCGTGGAAGGCAAGTTCTACGTCTGGACTCAGGCGGAAGTGGACCAGGTCCTCGGCGCGGACGCAGCCAAGGTGTTTTGCGCGGTTTACGACGTGACGCCGCACGGCAACTGGGAAGGGCACAGCATCCTGTTTCGCTCGCGGAGCGACGAACAGGAAGCCAAGCTCCTGAAAATCGACGTGACGGTACTGCAACAGCAGCTGACTGAGGCCCGACGGAAGTTGCTGGCGGTGCGCGGTCAACGCATCTGGCCGGGTCGCGACGAGAAGATCATCACGTCCTGGAACGGGCTGATGATTGCCGCGTTCGCGGAAGCCGCCGCCGTGCTGGAGCAGCCGCGCTATGCCGAAGCAGCCCGCCACGCCGCCGAGTTCCTTTTGACGAAGATGCGTGCCCCCAATGGCCGGTTGCTACGCACCGCCAGCGTCGGCGGCGCGGCCAAGCTCAATGCCTACCTCGAAGACTACGCCTACCTGGGCAACGCCTTGGTCTCGCTCTACGAAGCGACCTTCGAGACACGCTGGCTCGAAGCGGCCTTGCAGTTGAGCGACGTGATGCTGGAGCAGTTTTGGGACGAGGCCGAGGGCGGCTTCTTCTTTACCAGTCAGGACCACGAAGCGCTGATCGCCCGCGTCAAGGACGTCCACGATCATTCGACGCCGTCGGGCAACTCGATGGCCGTCACGATGCTGCTACGGCTCGCCCGACTGACCGGCCGCGCCCAACTCCATGAAAGGGCCGAACAGACGCTGCGCTTCGCCAAGGTGCTGCTGGAGAAATCGTCGATGGCAGCTGGGCAGATGCTGGTCGCGCTCGATTTCCTGCTGGGACCGACCCAGGAATTCGCCGTGGTAGGCGACCCTGCCCACGGTGAGACGCGGCGGGTGCTGCGCGCGCTGCGCGGGACCTTTCGGCCGAACCGAGTCCTAGCGCTGAAAACGCTAGGCGGGACCGAAGAGAAAGTCGTGGCGCTCTTGCTGGATAAGCCGGCGCAGGGAATTGTGACGACGTACATCTGCGAAAACTTCGCGTGTCAAGCGCCGCTGGTGGGAGCGGAAGCTGTCGAAAACTGCTTGCGGCTTCGCAAATAGCGGCGCTCATTCGCCGCAGACCTCGCTCAGCACATCCTCGGCCACGTAGATCGGCACCTTGGCCGTGACGGCGAGCGCGATGGCGTCGCTGGGCCGGCTGTCCACCTCGACGAGTTCGCCGTTCAGGCGAATCCGCAGCTTCGCGAAATAGGTGTGATCGCGCAGATCGCTGATGAAGATGTCTTGCAATTCGCCGCTCAGATGGTCGATGACGCTGGCCACGAGGTCGTGCGTCAGCGGCCGAGGCGACGGCATCCCCTTGACGCGCCGGTCGATGCTGGTGGCTTCAAAGATACCGATGACGATGGGGAAACTCCGCTCGCCCTCGACTTCCTTGAGCATGATGACCTGCTGGTCGTGGATCTCGCTGATGATGATCCGCTTCAATTCCATCTGGACGGGCACGGCAGCCTCTCTTTCACCCTGGCGGATGCGAACCGTCCTGGGGAGCGGACCGCGGGCGCAGGTGGAGCCATATCATGGGGGCGTAGGGCGCATTATAAAGAGCGGAAGCAAAAAGGGTCAAGAAAGTCGGCTGCGCAAGGCCGCTTGCGGCCTCGCACTACCCCGAAAATGCGGGTATGCTCTGGCAATCTTTTTCGTGACGCAGTAGGATTAAATAAACTGGGCCAGCCGAGAATTTCGGGAAGAAAGCGGCTGTCGGCGGCGGAAGTTGGCTTGGAAACGGCACCACCGGCTCAATCGACTTCGCCCGCACAATCCGCACTCCGGACCCTGCGGATGAGACTTCTTGCCGCCGGGCGCTTGCTTCAACCCTGGTTCTGCGATACTGTTTATCACTGGTGCGGACGGTCCAGCGGCTCGCGCGGCCACTCCTGCCAGTTGATTCGTACCGGCCGCCCCACCGGATTTGCCGCGGCGGAACCGTGTGCCGGACCAAGATTTCTATGAGGTGGGCTCATGGCCCTGTCGCTGAATATCGGTAAATGCACGCTGCTGGGCAATTACCGCGAGAACAACGAAGACTCGATCGAAGTCAAGCAGATCCCCGATCTGACGGTGTGCCTGGTCGCCGACGGCATGGGCGGTCAGGCGGCCGGCGAAATCGCCAGCAAGCGGGCCGTCGAGGTCATCCCCCGCGAGCTGCGCAAGCATTTGCAGCCCAACACCGCTCAGGAACAGGCCCGCGCCATCATCCGCAAGGCGGTCGTCCAGGCGAACGAAGAAATCATCGCCATGGGCGCCCTGGACCGCGACCTGAAGAACATGGGCACGACCATCGTGCTCGCGGTCTGGAAAAAGAACTCCTCCATCATGTACGTGACCGGCGTCGGCGACAGCCGGGGTTACA
>JAGVLI010000438.1 GCA_020054355.1 Planctomycetales bacterium
CCGCTTCTCCCAGTCGCTTGAGCATCCCGGTGACCGACGGCGCGCGCACGCCGAGCCGGGCGGCGATGTCCACCGGCCAGACGGTCGCATTATCGCCGCCCAGCCGATGGATCGTCTTCAGGTAGTCCTGGACTGCGCGCGTCGGCTCGGACATGGAATTTCGTCAACTATCCAGCGATGAAGTCAAGCGGGCCACGGGTGGCCCGGCAGCAGGATTCTAAAGGGAAACCGCAGACGTGCGAATCGAATTCCGCAAGTTTCCGCGAATCGCTGGCTGGCAGCACTCCGGGGCATTTCCGTCGGTCAAGTCGGCAGTCGGCTGCGGCCGTCCGTGCCGTGCGTGGGCGTCAAATTGGCAGTCGCAGCACGGTTGATTTTCAGGGGCGCGCCAGCCCGCTGGGCACCGCATTTCGCCGGAAATCGCGGACAAGCAACTCCTTTCGGCGTTCTTCGTTTCGCCGATGGACTCGTGCCGGATTTCGGCACGGCGCTTGCTAATAGTCATTTGACAACACCGGAAACCGTCTGGCAGGGGCGGCACGGGGTTCTCGAACGGAACGACACTTCCCGGCTGCTCCTTGTGAAGTTTCGAGCGATTCAGCCACGGACACTGATGCTTCCAGTGTCACAGAAGGAGGTACGCGCATGTTTCTGACTCGTTGGCAACCGTTGGTGGGGAACGAAGTCAATCGGCTGCAGCACGAGATGGGCCGCCTGTTCGGCCACTTGGGGCAGCAGGGCAACTGGCCGGCCGCAGTGCCGGCGTATCCGGCCGTCAATCTCTGGGAAGACGAGCAAAACGTCTATGCCGAGGCGGAACTGCCGGGCATCAATCAGGACGCGCTGCAGATCACGGTAGCGCAGGGCGACCAGCTGACCATTGCCGGCGAACGCCAACCGCTGGAGACGCAGGGCACCTGGCACCGCCAGGAGCGCGGTTACGGCCGGTTCAGCCGGACGTTCCAGCTGCCCGCCCTCGTCGATGCCGACAAGGTCGAGGCCAAGCTCGAACACGGCGTCCTGCTGGTGACGCTCGCCAAGAGCGAAGCCGCCAAGCCGCGGCGCATCGCCGTCAAGTCGGAGTAATGCAAACCGGACATTCACGAGGCAAAAAGGAGACGTTCATCATGAATAGCGAAGTGACGAAACAGAATGGCAGCGCGGTGGCCAGCCGGCCGACGGAAGCGACCCGCACCACCACGTTCACGCCGCGCGTGGACATCCTGGAAAACCAGGAGGAACTGTTGCTCTACGCCGACCTGCCCGGCGTCAAGCCGGACGACCTGGACCTGCGCTTCGAGAAGGGGGAGTTGGTGCTGCACGGGCGGTGCCAGCCGCGCGGGCCGCAGGGCAGGGCCGTGCAGACCGAGTACGGAGTGGGCGATTTCCACCGCGTCTTCAGCGTCAGCGAGGAGATCGACGCCGACAAGATCGGCGCGGAACTGAAGAACGGCGTGCTGACCGTGTATCTGCCCAAGGCGGAAAAGGTCAAGCCCCGGCAGATCGCGATCAAGGCGGTGTAAGGACCGCTGAACCATGTCTTCCCGATATTGATTGATCGTTACGCGCAGGTTCCTCCCGCGCGAAACGATCAATCGGAAATTGGTTTTGTAGAATCAAGTGGAGGCTTACCATGTTTAACTTGCTGCCCTGGCGCAACCGGGAGAACAAGTCGGAAGGCACGCTGGTGCCGCAGTACGACCACCCGCTGCGCCAGATGCGCGATGAAATGGATGCCCTGTTCGACCGTTTCTTCGGCGGCTTCATGACTCCCGCCGGGGGCAACTGGCCGTCCGCGAGCGGCTGGGGCCTGGACTACGAGGATACCGAGAAGGAATTTATCGTCCGCACGGACGCGCCGGGCTTCGAGCCGGAAGATTTCGATATTCAAGTCGCCAACAACTGGCTGACCATTCGGGCCGAGCGGAAGCGGTCGGCCGACGCGAAGGGCGATAACGCCAACGGCAATGGTAACGGCAACGGCCAGGGCTGGACGGAGCGCAGTTTCCAGCGCTCGTTTACCTTGCCGGCCGGCGTCGGCAACGAGGGCGTCGAGGCCCGCTACCGCAACGGCGTGCTGGAAGTGCGCTTGCCCAAGACCGAGGCCGCGCAGGGCAAGCGGATTCCGGTGAAAACGTAAGGGATGCAGGGGCCAAGCCGGCCCGCGCATTGGTGCGGGCTGGCTCCGACTGAACGCGATGCCGCACTGGTCACGCCGTTCCGACCGGATGCGGCATCGCTGCTTTATCGCAGGCGCGAACGTCGATTCGGGCCAGGGAGTCCGGTCCATCCTAGATTAGCAGGGTAATGCAGGACCACTGGGTTTTCGGAGTTGATTCATGAGCGCTGAAACACTGTCCTTCAAGACCGAGCTGAAGCAAGTCCTCGACATCATCATCCACTCGCTGTATTCGCACAAGGACATCTTTCTGCGCGAACTGATCAGCAACGCCAGCGATGCGATCGACACCCTGCGTTTCGAGGCGCTGACGAAGGCCGAACTGAAGGGACTCGGCGAGGACTGGAAGATCAAGCTCATTCCGGACGCGGCGGCCGGCACGCTGACCATCGCCGACAACGGCATCGGCATGTCGCGAGAAACCATCGTCGAGAACCTGGGCACCATCGCCAAGTCGGGTACGCGCGCCTTTCTGGAAACTCTGAAGCACGCCGAGGCCAAGGACCGCCCGGAGTTGATCGGCCAGTTCGGCGTCGGCTTCTATTCCGCGTTCATGGTCGCCGACCAGGTGACGGTGCTGTCGCGCCAGGCCGGCGATCCGCCGACGGCGGGCGTCAAGTGGGAGTCCGACGGCCAGGGGCAGTTCAGCGTGGAGACAGTCGAAAAGGCGACGCACGGCACCGACGTCATCCTGCACCTGAAGGGCGAGGACAAGGATTTCCTGAACCCGTGGCGCCTCCGGCAGATCGTCAAAAAATACTCCGACTTCGTGGCCCATCCCATCGTCATGGACACGGACAAGGAAGAGGGCGAGGGCGACGACAAGAAGAAAACGACGGTCGAGGAGACGCTGAACTCGCGCAAAGCCATCTGGCTGCGGCCGAAGTCGGAAGTGACGCAAGAAGAGTACGACGAGTTCTACAAACACATTGCCCACGAGGCCGAGAAGCCCGCCCGGACCATTCACTACTCGGCCGAGGGCGCGATCGAATTTCGCGCGCTGCTCTACCTGCCGGCGCACAAGCCCTTTGACCTGATGTGGGGCGACTCGAAGCGCGGCTTGCAGCTGTACATTCAGCGCGTGTTCATCATGGACGATTGCGAGGCGCTGCTGCCGAACTACCTGCGCTTCGTGCGCGGCGTGGTCGATTCCCCCGACCTGCCGTTAAACGTCTCCCGCGAGCTACTCCAGCAGAGTGCCCCGCTGGAGAAAATCAAATCGAACCTGGCCAACAAGGTGCTGAACTCCCTGGACGAATGGAAGCGCAAGGACTTTGACGACTACGTCAAGTTCTACCGCGAGCTGGGCGCCTTCCTCAAGGAAGGCGCTGCCCAGGACTGGTCCAACCGCGAGAAGCTGGCCGACCTGCTGCTCTTCGAATCGACCAAGACCGAGCCGGGCAAATACACGACGCTGGCGCAGTACGTGCTGGCCATGCCGGGCGAGCAGACCGACATCTATTACCTGATCGGCGAAAACCGCGAAGTGCTGGAGCATTCGCCTTACCTGGAAGCGTTCAAGGAGAAGGGCTGGGAAGTGCTGCTGCTGACCGATCCCATCGACGAGTTCGCGGCGGATTCGCTGCGCGAGTACAAGGGCAAGAAGCTGAAGGCGGTCGATAAGGGGTCGCTGGACGGCGCCATCGACGAAGAGAAAAAGAAAACTTTCGCACCGCTGCTGACCGCCCTGAAAGGCAAGCTGACGGAAGTGCAGGAAGTGCGCTTGTCGAACCGGCTCAAGGAAAGCGCCGCTTGCCTGGTGGCCCCGGAAGGAGCGCCGGGCGCGCATCTCGAACGGCTGATGGCGCGGATGGGGCGCGGCCAGGAGCTGCCGGC
>JAGVLI010000875.1 GCA_020054355.1 Planctomycetales bacterium
CTCTTCCGATCTACGCCCGGCACAGGCTCCGATGGCGGGGATTCCGGCGGCGCCGCGGACGGCGGCTGATCGATGGGCCGGCGCAGCAGCAATACCAGCAACACCAGGCCCGCCGCGAGAATGAGGATGCTGATGTTCTGCGAGAGCGTCAGGCCGAAGGCGACCGGCTTGGTATCGTTGCGCAGCGATTCGTTGATGAAGCGGTGAACGGCGTAGCACAGCATCAGCACCACGATCAACTCGCCTCGACGCCGCCGCAATGGCTCCCAGGCCAGCAGCACCAGGAACAACAGGGCCATGCTGACGGTTTCGTAGAACTGCGTCGGATGCAGCCCCAGGGTCCTGGGTTTGAAGGCTGGCAGCGCTGCCGTGCCGCCGTCGGCCCGAACGACGGACAGCTGCAGCTGGCTCTCGCCGCGCGGCCAACGGTAGGTCAGGTAATCCCAGAGAAAGTCATAGACGTTGGTCTTCAGCCCGGCCTGGCGGGCGGCGCGCAGGGCCGCCTGGAACTGGCTCGCGTCGGCGAAATCGTATTGCCAGCTGCGAGTTGCCGTGCTGTCGTCGAACCAGAGCTGATGGCCGCGCGCGCCGAGGGCCTGTTCCAGTCGGGCCAGCTGGTCGTCCGTCCCCCAGGCCTCGAGGTAGAAAAGCCCGTTGGGGAAGCCGTCCACGGAGGTCACCACATCGCCGACCCGCAGCCCCGCGTGTTCGGCGGCGGAAGCCGGCTGGACGGCGGTGATGCGCGAACGCGGGTCCGCTTCGCGGTTCTCGATGGCAAAGCCCGCAGTCGTCTGCAAGCCGGCGTTCACCAGACTGTAACGCGGCGGTGCTGAAAGCGGAAAATGCAGACTGGGACAATCCGCGCAGGCGACGTGGCCGAAGCAGCAGCCGTTCAGCAGGCAGCCGACGCGGCCCAGGCCCAGTCCGAGGGCGATGGCCGGCGCGAGAATGTCCGCGATCTGCCAGGTGTTCAGGTTGTGTTTCTTGATGATGAACCGGTACGCCAACAGATAGCCGACGACCCCGCCCGCCGCCGAACCGTAGAAGACCAGGCCGCCTTCCCAGATGCGCCAGAAGTCCAGGACCGGAACCCGGTACTGGATCATGTAAACGATGCGGGCGCCGACAATGCCGGCGACGAAAATCCAGATCGACAAGTCGTAGAGGTGTTGCCGAGGAATGCCTTCCCGTTCCGCCCGCCGGCCGATCAGCCAGGTGCAGGCCAGGAAGGCGACGAACAGCATCATCCCGAAGCCGAAGATCGGCAGCGGGCCGAGCCAGACGAGGACTTGTTGCATGATAGTGGCCAGTGGTCAGTGGCCGGTGGCCAGTGAGTAGTGGTCAGTGGCGGGTGGCCTGTGACCACCCGCAGCGACTTCGGAATGATAAGGGAACCGACCCGGCCGGATCAATCTCGATTGGCAAACCTCACGGACGACTGGCCGCCAACGGCTGGTCACTGGCCTCCACTCACTGGCCACTGGCCACCAACCACTGGCCACTATTCATGGCACCTTGAGCTGCTCGAAGATGCGTTGCAGCAGGGTTTCCGCCGTGACGTCCTCGGCTTCGGCTTCGTAGGTGACGAGCAGCCGGTGGCGGAGCACGTCGAGGTCGATGGTCTTGACGTCCTGCGGCGTGACGTAGCCCCGGCCATCGAGGAAGGCCAATGCCTTGGCCGCACGGGTCAGGAAGATGGTGGCGCGGGGACTGGCGCCGTACTGGATGTAGGGAGCGATGTCGAGGTTGTATTCGGCGGGCCGGCGGGTGGCGTGGACGATATCGACGATGTAGCCCTTGATCTTGTCGTCCATGTAAATCTGGTCGATGACCCGGCGCAGGGCGAAGATGTCGGACGCCGCCAGGATCGGCTGGGCGGTCAGCACGGGTTCCACGGCCGACATGCGTTCGAGGATGACCAGCTCGTCCGCGCGCGTGGGATAGCCGATTTTGAGCTTGAGCATGAAGCGATCGACCTGCGCCTCCGGCAGGTGATAGGTGCCTTCCTGCTCGATGGGGTTCTGCGTGGCCAGCACCAGGAAGGGCTGCTCCAGCGCATGGCTGTTCTCACCGATCGTCACCTGCTTTTCCTGCATGGCTTCCAGCAGGGCGCTTTGCATCTTGGCCGGCGCGCGGTTGATCTCGTCGGCCAGCACCAGGTTGGCGAAGATCGGCCCCTTCTTGACCGTGAACTCGCCGGAGCGCGGGTTGTAGATCTGCGTGCCGATCACGTCGGCCGGCAGCAGGTCGGGAGTGAACTGGATGCGGTGGAAGCTGAGCCGCAAGCCTTGAGCGAGGGTGCGGACCGCCAGGGTCTTGGCCAGACCGGGCACGCCTTCCAGGAGGATGTGCCCGCCGGTGAGCAAGCCGACGATCAAGCGCTCGATCAGCAGCCGCTGGCCGACGATGACTTTCTCGATTTCCTGATAGAGTGCATCGAGGCGGTGGCGCTGCTCGCCGGCCAGCCGGGTGACTTCCGCTACGTTGGGGGTCATGATGCCATACCTGCCCGTCGGTGTCCAATCGTCGTGCCGGTCCCGGCAGTGGAGCGGCGGACCGGCCTATTCCCCCCGCTTCAGCACGCTGTCGGGGAAGCAGGTGACGTCGTACTTGTTCCAGGCGCGATCGACCGCGAAGCCTTTGCCCGCGCCGGTCAGCATGAATTGCCGCAGAGCTTCGCGGGCGCCGCCTTGGCCGTTTTTGCCGATAAAGTCCTCCAGATGCGTGTCGTTGACGATGAGGAAACTATCCCGGCTCACCAGCGGCGCATACAGTTCCAGTTCCTTGAGGACATGGTCGATTTCGTGGTTCGAGTCGAGAATCACCAGCACTTTGTTTCCGGGCTTGATGTTCTTCTTGACGGCCTCCAGGATTTCCGGGGCCGTGCTGCTGCCCTCCAGGAACTCGATCCTGGGCAGCAGCCGCTCCTTGACGCGCGGGTCCAGGGTCGCGAGGGTTTGCTTCCAGCCGGTGGCCGAGATGTCAACCGTGACGATCCGCGCTTCGGGCTTTACCTGGTCCAGCACGCTCGACAGAAAGACGGTCAGGCCGCCGTGATAGGTGCCCGTCTCGATGATGAGGTCGGGCCGGGTCTTGTCCAATATCTCCTGGTAAACCACGAGGTCGGTGGGGTACTGCCAGGCCGGCGCGCCCAGCCAGTGGACATTGGGACCGCGATAGAGCGGCGCCTGAGCTAGTTCCTTGTAACGGGCAATCACCATGCCGTCGAATAAGCCCTGCCGCAACAGCAAGAACATCAGCACGACCGTCAGCACCGGCAAGGCCGCCAAGGCCAGGGCGGGCCGCCAGGAAGAGCGGGAGGTCGATACGGCGTCGTTCATGGCAATCGCTCTCGGGGCGTGTTGGTTAGTGCCTGCGGACCTGGATACCGCGTCGGTTGGCTTAGGCCTCTGGTCCTCGGTGGACTGGGCCAGCGCACTTGGCCGAGGACCAGCGCGTGGACTTTTCCCCAGCGGCAGTACATTTCGCGGTCTGGAGTTAGACTAGCAGCGCGGCCCGACACGGTCCAGAAAATGGTTGATTATCCGTGCTGAAATGGAAAAGCGACACGGCCAGCGGCAGCTTCCCCGAAGGAAAGTCGCCGTTGGCCGTGTGCCGACAGATGCCAGCTCGTTGCCTCTGCTCGCTCGTTGCCTCTTGCCCAACCCTTCTCTGCGAAAGTGCCGTCCGAAGTCGCTCAGGAAATGTCGCGGCCCTCGACGGGCCGAATGACGCGCTCGCCATGCGCCCCGTAGCCGTTGACAAACCCATTGCTGTCCGCCCGGCTGAGCGGATCGCCGACTTCGGGCCGGCGCGCCATCATGGCCTGGTACAGTTCCGAGGTGCCCAGGCCTGCTTTCCGGCCCCGATCGATCAACCGTTGATAGTCCGTCCGAGGCATAACGACCTCCCAGGTTCCGTGTTCCGAGATGCTCTTCTCCGAGGTTGGGTCATCCCTCTTAACTATCGCACCTATTTAGTCAGCAACATGAATGCCAAAGCGAAATCGAAATGGACTGCCGCTGGAGGCAATCAGCGCAATCGGCACATTGCAAACGACTTAGAGAATGGAAAAATCTTTCGGACGACTTTACGGAACAGGAAATCTGTACCGCCGTCAAAATGGGAAAGCAGCGGAGGAAGACGCTGCCTGTATGGTTTTGAACCACCAGGAGAGCCAAGTGAACAGGGCAAGCGAGGGAGGTGGAGTCAGCGAACGGTCAGTCGGCCCATCGGCGTCGCGGCAGCCAGGTCGGCAATCGTCTTGCGAGTGGCTTGTAACACGGCGCCTTCCCAATCGGGGTTTTCGGGCGGGAAGGCGAAGATGATGCCCCGCGAGCTGTTGACGACAGCCCCCAGCCCATCCTCGCGGAACGCCGGGGCGACGTCGCGCGCCGTGCCGCCTTGGGCGCCATAGCCGGGGACCAGAAAGATCGCTTCGGGCAGGACCTTGCGCACGGCGGACAGTTCGGTCGGGTGCGTGGCGCCGACCACCGCGCCGACGTCGCCGAAGCCGTCCTGCCCCAGGTGTTCTCGGTTCCAGGCGGCGACGGCCTCGGCGACGTGCTGATAGACCGGCCGCCCATCGCAAACCAAATCTTGAAACTGGCCCGCACCCGGATTGCTGGTCCGCACCAGCACGAACAGCCCCCGGCCGCTCTTTCGGGCGCTCTGGATGAAAGGCTCCACCGCGTCCCGGCCGAGGTAGGGATTGATGGTCAGGGCGTCGGCGTCCCAGACGGGATGCACGCGCCCGTCGAGGGCGCTGCCCGCGAAAGCGGCATCGGCGTAGGCCGTGGCCGTCGAGGCGATGTCATTGCGCTTGGCGTCGAGGATGGTGAGCAAGCCGAGTTCCCTCGCGTGGCGCAGGACGCGCTGCAGCGCCAGCATGCCGGGCGGGCCGCACATCTCGAAGAAGGCGCTCTGCGGCTTGACCACCGGCACCAACGGCGCGACTACATCGACAATCCGACAGGAGAATGCCTCGAAGGCGCGGGCCATCGCGTCCAGAGTGCCATCGGTGTGCCGCTGGCGGAGATTCAGCGGCAGGGATTCCCAGCGCGGATCGAGGCCGACGCAGACGGCATTGCCCCTGGCTCGGACGGCAGCGTTGAAGCGGTCAGCGAAGTGATTCATGGTTGGTCAGGATTCAGTTTCGGCCATCACTTGCGGTTGTCGCGCGACGTGAACAGGTCCTTCAGCAGCATCCGAAACGCGAACCAGGCGTTGCTGCTGTAGCGGCCGATGAGGCGTTTCGGCTCGCGCGACAGCCGATAGAGCCATTCCATGCCGATCCGCTGAATCCACTTCGGCGCGCGTTGCACCTTACCGGCGAGGAAGTCGAGCGACGCGCCGATTTGCACGCACACCGGGACGCCCAGCGCTTCGCGGTGCTTCGCCAGCCAGACCTCGCCGACGGGCTGGCCCAGGGCGACGAACATCACTTGCGGGTTCGCGGCCCGAATCCGGCCGATCAACTGCGATTCTTCCTCGGGAGTCATCGTGCGAAAATCGGGTGCCTCGATGCCGACGAACTGCAATTCGGGATGGCGTTCCTTCATCCGTGCCGCCGCCGCCTCGCCGATGCCCGGCGCGCCGC
>JAGVLI010000618.1 GCA_020054355.1 Planctomycetales bacterium
AAGCCGCCGCTGGCGTGGTCGTCAAGGCCAAGGCCGCCCGCGAGGCCGCTCGACCAACGGCAACCGGATCGGTCCTGGCAATCTTCGTCGGCGACCCGCTGCTGGTCATTGCTCCGGCAGCCCAGCTGCAACGCTCGCTCGATGCCCTCCAGTTGGCCGACCTCGATGTGCAAGTCGCCGAAGCCAGGCAGCAGATTCTCGCAGCACAGCTCCAGGCCGAAAAGCTCGAAGACGCCGGCAAGAAGGGCAACGAGGAATGGAAGCTGGCAGCGACGGTCGCGAACGTCGCCCTGCGCCAGGGGGCATTGCTGGAAGCGCGCCGCAACCTGCAAGCGTTGCGAGTGCCAGCGCCGCTGGCCAAGGGGCAAGCAGCCCCGAAAGCCGCCGACCTCGAAAAGGCACTGGCCAAGGCCGAGCAAGATGCCGCAGCCGCCCCTTCAACGAAGTACACGCCCCGCAAGCTGACCTCATTTCCGGCTGCCAGCACCGGCCGCCGGCTGGCCCTGGCCCGCTGGATTGCCGACCAGCAAAATCCGTTGACGGCCCGCGTGGCGGCCAACCACATCTGGCTGCGGCACTTCGGTTCTGCCCTGGTACCCTCGGTATTTGACTTCGGCCAGAACGGCCAGGCAGCCACGCACCCCGCCTTGCTCGACTGGCTCGCCGCCGAACTGATGACCGATTCGTTTAGCCGCGAGCCGAAGGCGAGCGCTCGTTGGTCCATGAAACGCCTTCACCGCATCATGGTCGTCAGCGCTACTTATCGCACGGATTCGCAAAGCGACGAGGCCAGCGCTGCCGTCGACGGCGAGAACGTCTATTTCTGGCGCGCCAACGTCCGCCGCATGGAAGCCGAGTCGGTGCGCGATAGCGTGCTGCACGTCGCCGGACGACTCGACTTGACGCGGGGCGGGCCGGACATCGATCATCAGCAGGGGCTGGCGATCCGCCGGCGCAGCCTGTATTTCCGGCACGCTCACGAGAAGCAGATGGAGTTCCTGAAGATTTTTGACGCGCCCAATGTCAACGAATGTTACCGGCGCAACGAGAGCGTTGCACCACAGCAGGCGCTGGCCCTGGTCAACAGCACCCTGGCCCTGGCCCAATCGCGCTATCTGGCGGGACTGCTCTCGAAAGCCGTCGGCGCGGAATCAACCACCGTCGCCAATGCCGCGTTCATCAAGACTGCTTTCGCGACCGTGCTGTCCCGCGCCGCGAGCGCGGCCGAACTAGCGGCCTGCGAAAAGTTCCTGAGCGAGCAGACGCAGTTGCTGTCCGACCCCAAGAAACTGACCACCTACGGAGGTGGGGCGGCAACCGCGCCGGTGCCGCCGTCGACCGTGCCGCACCAGCGCGCCCGCGAAAACCTGATCCTGGTGCTGATGAACCACAACGATTTCGTGACGATTCGCTAAGTGAAATGTGCAATAGCTGACAGCTATCAGCTAATAGCTGTCAGCTATTCTCCCCGAAAAGTTGCCCTGGGAAATCACCGAACACTCATTCATTGGTGTGAAGGACCATGAGCATCCACCCCCGCTGCACCGGCATCAACCGGCGTTCTTTCCTGGCCGACATGGGCATGGGCTTCACCGGACTGGCCCTGGGTTCCATGCTCTTCAAGGATGGCGTTGCCCGCGCTGATACCGTGCGGCCGGACGGCAAGCCGCACTTCGCGCCGAAGGCCAAGAGCGTCATCTGGTTCTTCATGGTCGGCGGCACCAGCCAGATGGAGAGTTTCGACCCGAAGCCCGAATTGACCAAGCATGCCGGCAAGACCATCCAGGAATCGCCGTACAAGGCCACCCTGGAATCGCCTTTCCTCAAGGAGAACCTGCGCGAGGTGATTCCTGGCCTGCACAAGGTGCATCCAAAAATCTACCCGATGCAGATCACGCATAAGAAATACGGCCAGGCGGGCATCGAGGTTTCCGACTGGTTCCCGCACGTCGGCAGCTGCATCGACGATATCGCCGTCGTCCGTTCGCTCTGGACCACGGACAACAACCACGGCGCGCAGTTGCAGTTCCATACCGGCCGGCACTCCCTGGAAGGCGCGCAGCCGACCATCGGTTCCTGGATTCACTACGGACTCGGCGCGCTCAATGAGAACCTGCCGCAATTCGTGGTGCTGGGCACGCCGCTGGCCGATTGTTGCGGCGGCGCGCACGGCCACGGGGCGCACTACCTCGGCCCGCAACATGACGGCGTGCGCATGAACGTCGATCCCAAGAATCCGCTGCCCTTCGCCACGCCGGGGCCGGACAAGTTCCGCGAGGAACAGCAGGGCGAGTTCGACCTGCTCGGCAAGCTCAACCGCCTGGCGGGCATCGAGTACCCGAACGACCCGGCCATGCAGGCGCGGATCAAGTCCTACGAGCTAGCCTTCCGCATGCAGACCGCAGTGCCGGAGGTCTTTCAACTCGACAAGGAAAGCCAGGAAATCCAGAAGCTGTACGGACTCGACCAAGGCAATACGAAGACCTTCGGTCAGCAGTGTCTGTCGGCCCGGCGATTGATCGAGCGCGGCGTGCGCTTCGTGCAAATCTTCCACGGCAGCAACGGCGGCGCCGGCGCCTGGGACGCGCACGGCGGCCTGAAGAGCGGGCACAGCAGCCTCTGCGCCCAGACCGACAAGCCGATTGCCGGCTTGCTGAAAGACCTGAAGCAGCGCGGCTTGTTGCAGGATACGCTGGTCGTCTGGGGCACCGAGTTCGGCCGGACGCCGGGCGCGCAAGGCTCGGACGGCCGGGACCATCATCCCTACGGCTTCTCGGCCTGGCTGGCCGGCGGCGGCATCAAGGGCGGCGTGGTCCACGGCGCGACTGACGAACTGGGCTTCCATGCCGTCGAGAACCGCCACTACGTCACCGACCTGCACGCCACCGTGCTGCATCAACTCGGACTCGACCCGCGCAAGCTGGAAGTCCCCGGCCGCAAGCGCCTGGAAATCGATTTCGGCAAACCGATCCAGGAGATCATCGGCTGAAATACCGTGGCCTCCGGCTCGGCACGCCAGTATTCTCTAAACTGGGCGTCCCCTGGAAACGACCGCGAAGAGATGGAGTTTCATGCCGATCCTGTTTGCCGGAACGCTATTCCTCAGTGCCCTGCTGTTGTTCATCGTCCAGCCGCTGATCGCCAAGATGATCCTGCCGCTGCTGGGCGGCTCGCCGGCGGTCTGGAACACCTGCATGGTGTTCTTCCAGGCGGCGCTGCTCGCCGGCTACCTCTACGCTCACGGCACTACCCGCTGGCTGTCCACGCGGCCCCAGGTCGTCGTGCATCTCGGGCTGCTCTGCCTGCCGTTCCTGGTGCTGCCCATCGGTATTTACGCAGCCGACGGCAGTCCAATCCTCGGCGCGCCTCCGGAGAGCGCGCCGGTCGGCTGGCTGCTCGCCTTGCTCACGGTGGTGGTGGGCTTGCCGTTCTTCGTGGTGGCGACCAGCGCGCCGCTGCTGCAAAAGTGGTTCGCGGGCAGCGGACATGCCAGCGCCGGCGATCCGTACTTCCTCTACGCCGCGAGCAACCTGGGCAGCATGGTGGCGCTGCTCGGCTATCCGTTCGTGCTGGAACCGTGGTTCCGGCTGAGCCAGCAGAGCAGCCTGTGGACCGCAGGCTATGGCGGGCTGGTGTTGCTGACGGCTGGCTGTGCGCTGGTCGCCTGGCGCGCCCAGCCGGTGACGACCTGCACGGACACCGCCAACT
>JAGVLI010000243.1 GCA_020054355.1 Planctomycetales bacterium
CGGCCGCCAAGCGGCCGGCTTGGGAAGAAAGCGCCCGGCAGCGTGATCCAACAGGGCGCCTACGTCAGAAAATACTCGTCTTCCGGCTTCATCGCCGGGACGCCGAGGACGATCGTGCGCACCCCCTCCGCGCTCCAGAGCCGGTGGGGCGTGAACGGTTCGATGTAGACGAGCATGCCCGGTTCCACGTCGATCACGTCGTCATTCAATTCCATCTTGCCCTGTCCCTGCAATATGTAGTAAACCTCCGTGCATTCCTTGTGGTAGTGCTTCACCGAGTCCTGAATGAAGGTGATGTGGAAGTTGCAAGCCGGCTCGTCGGCCCGCGTCAGCAGGCGAGTGCTCTGGCCGCACGGACAGGGCACCGTGGGGGCCTCGGCCAGGCGGCGGACCAGATAACCGTTGCTCGTCGTTGTCGGCATGATGGCTACTCCACGTCGGACCGCGTCGGGAAATCGGCTTCAGTATAGCGGCCTAGTCTCTGGGTCGCAGTCATTTTTTCGGGATGGAGCCTGACATGAAGCGGAGCCGAACCAGCGCTTGTTTGCTGCCGATGGTGCTGATGTTCGTCGGCTGCCAGCCTGTCCCGGCCGCGGTGCCCGAGGCAGCCCTGCCGGTGGCGGAACTGGGCACGCGGTTCCAGCCGGACGCCACGGGCGCCATCGCGGGGCAAGTCGTGTGGACAGGCGATGCGCCGGTGGTCGAGCCTTTCGCCGTGCTGCCGATGTCGCTTTACTACGAGTTCGCGAAAGACAAGGTGCTGAAGGAGAATCCCAACGCGCCGGCCATCGATCCGCGCAGCCGGGGCGTCGGCAACGCGGTCGTATTTCTGCGCGGCGTGGCACCGGCGGTCAGCCGGCCCTGGGACCTGCCGCCCGTGCAAGTGGCCATTCGAGATCACCGCTTCGACGTTCATCAAGGAACCGGCATCGGGCACTACGGCTTCGTGCGGCGGGGCCAGTCCGTCGAGATCGTTTCGAAACAGCCGGTGCATCAGATGGTGCGTGCCACGGGTTCGGCCTACTTCAACCTGGCCTTGGTGGAACCGGAACTGCCGCGCACCCGAACGCTGCCGCGCCACGGCGTCGTCGAACTGAGCAATGCGATCAATTGCTTCTGGATGCGCGCTTACCTCTTCGTGGACGATCATCCGTACTATGTCCGCACCGATTCGTCGGGCCGTTTCGTGCTGCGCGACGTGCCGCCGGGCCGCTACGAGTTGGTGTGCTGGATGCCCAGCTGGCGCGAGGCCAGCCGCGACCTCGATCCCGAATGGGGCATGGTCCTGCGGGTGACTTTCGACCGGCCTGTGGAGAAGATACAGCCGGTGACGATCGAAACCGGGCGGACGCTGGACGCCCGCTTCGAGATGCAGACCGCGGATTTTGTCGACGACCAACCTGCCAATGGGTCACGTTGAACCGGTAGCCGGAACAAACGGAAAGAGCCGTGCCCTGGCGGCCGCGTCGAGCGGGGCGCCGTATTCGCAGCCTTCAAAAGCCTCGACGAATTCGATCTTCGCGCCGCGCTCCGCGCCGTAAGTCTTGACGAGTTGCTCCCGATACTTATCCGTGCGCGGCCGCAGCCGGGCGCGTAACTGTCCTCCCAGCCACTGCCGCCGTTCTTTCTCTCCCGCCGGCACCTGATCCAGATGGCCGTGGTTATAGGCCAGCCATTCGTAAAACTGCGACTGATGGCAGTGCAGCATGTCGGCGATCTTCTCGACCACCGGGCCGACATCGACCACCACGGAGGGCTGGAACGGATAGGGCTTCTGGAAATCGTCGGGCAGATAGGCAATGACCGGATCGCGCTGGAGGTGCGGCACGTCCGGGACCACGGCCGGCACCGTCACCATGTAAGCGGCGTCCTGCACCAGCTGGCTGGTGTAGCGGTGATCGGGATGGTAGTCGTTCGGCCGATGCGTCAGCACCAGGTCGGGCTGGAAGCCGCGAATCAACCGGATGACCTGGTAGCGGTTTTCCAGGGTGGGCAGCAGCCCGCCATCGGGGTTGTCCCAGGTCTCGTAGGTCGCGCCGATGACCGCGCCGGAAGCCGCTGCTTCCGCGCGGCGCCGCTGGACCATCCCTGGACCGGGGCTGACGTGATGGCCGGCAGCGCCATCGGTGACGCTGATCATCTTCACGGTATGACCGGCGGCGCGGTAAAGCGCGGCAATGCCCCCGCCGGAATAGTCCGCGTCGTCCGGGTGGGCGCCGATGATGAGCAGGCGCAAGGGTGTGGTGGCCATGATTTCGAGGTCTCCGGTGCAAAGCCGCGCCTTCGGTGCTAAACTGCAAGCGGCTGTACTCAGGCGAGGGGGGCGCCGGTCAGGCGTTCGTAGGCTTCGAGGTACTTTTGCCGCGTGCCGGCGACGACCTCCGCCGGCAGTTCCGGCGGCGTGCTGTTCTTGTCCCAGCCGGTGGTTTCCAGCCAGTCGCGGACGAACTGCTTGTCGAACGACGGCGGGTTGCCGCCGGGCCGGTAGGCGTCGGCCGGCCAGAAGCGCGAGCTGTCCGGCGTCAGCACTTCGTCGATGAGGATCACTTCGCCGTCGGGCAGCGTGCCCCACTCGAACTTGGTGTCGGCGATGATGATGCCGCGGCCGCGCGCGTAGTCCGCGCCCCGGCGATAGACTTCCAGGCTGCGCTGGCGGAGCGTGTCGGCCAACTCCCGGCCGACGATCTCGACCATCTTGAGAAAGCTGATGTTGATATCGTGGCCGCTCTCTTCCTTGGTGGCCGGCGTGAAAATCGGTTCGGGCAGTGCATCCGCTTCGCGCAGACCTTCGGGCAAGGGAATGCCGCAGACGGAGCGCGTCTGCCGATATTCCTTCCACCCGGAACCCACCAGATAGCCGCGCACCACGCATTCGATCGGCGTCACCTGGGTCTTGCGGACCAGCATGGTCCGACCTTGCAGAACGTCGGCGCGCTCGGCGAAGGCCGGCCCGACGTCCTGGAGATTCATGCTCAGGAGGTGATTGGGAATGCCGAGATGGTCGAGCCAGAAGCGGGTCAACCCGGTCAGCACCCGGCCCTTGTCGGGGATGCCGGTGGGCAGCACCCAGTCGAAGGCACTGATGCGGTCGGTGGCGACGATCGCCAGCCGGTCGCCGAGGTCGTAGACGTCGCGTACCTTGCCGCGCCGGCAGGGATAGCCGGGAACGTCGCTTTGCAGGAGTGGCACAGTGGTCATGGTCCTTCGCACCTGATTCACGAACCGGCGAACGCAGTCCGATTCGGTCGTGGCACCAGCGTCGCGCTGGTCCGGTTCCAGCTGGCACCTGCGAGACGCTTGTGCTACGACCGGGCAGCAGCAACCGGATCGCGTCTGGAAATTCGGGAGGCGACGCCGAGCGCCAAAGTGTCCTATCATACGATTTTCGCGCCCGGAATCACGCCTGTCCACTGGACCGCAAGCCCACAAGTCGATTTGGATGGAGGGTCTTGCGCATCGTGCCGGAAGTGCCGAAGCCCGAAGAGGCTTCAAACTGGGCAAAATAGGCAAGGAGATTTGTCGAAACCTGCGAAACCGCTTAGAATTGACCGTAGAGGAGACATGGGTCCAGAGAAGGGCGTCCGGCGAATTCCGGCCGGCAGACGCCTGCCCGAGCCACACACACCCCGGCGACACCTCTCAAGCCACTCCTCACGCAGCCCTCGACCGGAAGGAGAAATGCGATCATGGAGCCATCGCGGCCCCACACGGGGCCTGTGCTGCCGTCCGTTCCCCTCTGGCAACGGCCCTGGCTGAACGACTATCCCCCGGATGTGCCCTCGTCGCTGAATTATCCCGGCGGCCCGCTGAGCGGACTGCTGGATGCCACCAGCCAGCGCTTTCCCGACCGGCCGGCCTGTACCCTCTATGACCGGGCGCTGACTTACGGCCAGATTGCGGATCAGGCGCGGCGGCTGGCCCGTTCGCTGGCCGACCTGGGGGCCGGACCGGGCAAATGTGTCGGCATGCTGCTGCCGAACATCCCGGAGTACATCGTCGCGCTGCAAGCCGCCTGGCTGACCGGCGCCACGGCACTACAGCTCAGCCCGCTGATGGTCGGCGAGGAAATCTCGAAGTGGCTGGCAGCCACCGACTGTCATATCGTCGTCACGCTCGACCTGCTGGCGCCGACGCTGGCGAAGTCCCTCGAACAAGGGCCGCTGGAGCATGTCGTCGTCACGTCGCTGGCCCCCAAGCTCGCCGGCTGGAAAAGCTGGCTGTACCGCCTGGAGCGCGTCCGCCGACACGGACCATTGCGGCTGCGCGATGACACGCACATCCATCTGTTCGAGCACCTGGTGCGCGTGCGCTCGCGGACCCTGGCGCCGCGCATCGTAGATCGGAAGAG
>JAGVLI010000464.1 GCA_020054355.1 Planctomycetales bacterium
GCGACCGCCTTCGCCAGCAAGGTCTTGCCGGTGCCCGGCGGCCCGACCAGCAGCACGCCCTTGGGAATCCGGCCGCCGAGCACCTGATACTTGTCCGGCGACTTCAGGAAATCGACGACTTCGCGCAACTCGGCCATCGCCTCATCGATGCCGGCCACATCCGTGAAGCTGACCTTCAGGTCTTTTTCGGCATAGACCTTGTGCTTGCTGCGGCCAAAACTGAGCGGCGAGGAACCGCCGGCCATCCAGCGGATGCAGAGAAAGCCGATGCCCATCATGAAGACCATGAACAGGACGTACAGGAACAGCGAGTAAATGCCGCGCAAACCGGCATCTTCCTCACTGACCTCGTAACCGGCGCCGACGTACTTGTCGAGCAATTCGGGCAAGGCGGGGTCGTAATCGCGAATGGCGGCGCGAAATGGAATGGTTTGAACGCGATCCTCGTTTTTATCGCCGTCGGTGACTGGGTCGCGCGTCACCAGCTCGCCGCGCAGCTCGGTGCGGCTGACATAGCGGACATTCTGAAAGACCGCGCTGGGGTCTTGCAGCATCACTTTGAGTTCGCCGAGCTTGAGCGGGACGCTTTCGGCATGTCGGGTCAGCCCCCACCAGACCGCAGCCGCCAGCACACCAGCGGCCACCAGCACGGCGCTATTGCTCCACCAGGCGGGGCCGCGCTCTTTCTTCCGGGGTTGCTGCACCAGGCATCTCTCCGATATTCCGGGGCGGTGGGACGGGACTTGGGAAGGACATAGCTAATCTACTTCGCCCGCGCGGCGCGGTCAACTTGAGAGTCGCGCCGGCCCTCAACGAAAAAGCCCACGACGGGTTCTCCCGTCGCGGGTCGGTTAATTTCGCGGAGAGTCTGGATCGCTGCGACTACCAGGCGAACTTGCCGTAAGGGCAGTAGCTGACCGGATACCAGCACCGGTCCGGTGCGCACCAGTAGTAGTAGCTGGAGACGCTCGGGCACCAGTAGGTGGTGCAGCCGTACTGCTTGTTCCAGATGCTGTGCGACCAGTGATTGTGATTCCAGCCCTTGTAGCTGTAGCCGAAGCTGTGCTTGGTCCCGAAGTTCAGGTGGTAGTTCTGGAACTGCCCGTTTTGCTTGAACTGGTGGTTGCCGCCGTTGTGGTTGCCGCCGTTGTGGTTGCCGCCGTTGTGGTTGCCGCCGTTGTGGTTGCCGCCGTTGTGGTTGCCGCCGCCCGGCTTGCCCGCTGCCTCCACGGCCGTGGTGAAAGCTGCCAGCACCGCCACGCTCATCAGGAACTTCTTCACGGGAAACCTCGCTTTCGGCTGTCGAGCCGTTCGTTTTGTTTGGGTCGAGCCGGCCTTTCACTGTGGCGGCCGGTCTTTTGCCCTCTCCACACTCTTATTCCGACCAACGGGAGGGCTGTGACCGAGGTTCCTGAAATTCGCTGGAAGTCGCAATCGGTGGCTGCACGGGAACAAAGAAAGCCCTGGGTGACGGCCCACCCAGGGCTTTTGGGTAATCTGCTGGGACCGCAGGCTATTCCTTGTAGCGCATCCGGCGGAAGGTGATCTCGCCGAATTCCGCGCGAATACCGAAGGGCGTGGCGGCTTCACCGGGCTTGGCGGTCTTGATCGATTCGCCGTTGTTCTTGAACTCGGCCTTGTCGCCCGCGATGATGATCTCGAACTGGTTCCAGTCGCCGTCCTTCAGGTTCTTGATGCCCTTGGTCGTGATGTCGAATTTCTGACCGCGAATGAACAGGTCGTTGTTGCAGCCCTTGCCGGGCAGATACTCGAACTTGATGTGGACGTCCTTGAACGCCTTGGCGGTTTCGATAATCACGTCGCCCTTGACCTTGGGGTCGATGACCAGCTTTTCATCCATCACCGCGAAGCGTTTGTCGTAGGCTTCCGCCTTCTTGTCGAGCGCTTCGCCGCCCTTCTTGGTCTTCCAGCCGGTCAGGTCCTTGCCGTTGAACAGTAGGGTAAAACCTGGCTCCAGTTTGAAATCGTCGGCGCCAACGCTCCGGGAGCCGGTGCCCAGGAGTGCCAGACCAACCAGGAGCAGTCCGCCAGTCAGGAGTCGCATGGAACACCTCGCAATGGGGGTTGAGGGAGAGTGCTGCCAGAACAGCGCTCGGATGGTTGGACTCATCTATCGCGCAGCCGACTCGATTTTGCAAGAACATTCGGAACGTGCAAAGCCGCAAGCGGCGGGTGAGGACTTTCGACTGGCCCCAGCCACGGGCGCACGTTACCTTCAAGGACTCTACAACTTCGTGCGAATTTTATTCCTCGCAGGAGCGACCGCGATGCCCGCGCTTCGGACTTTGCTCACCGCGATCGCACTGCTGACGGCTCCCATGTCAATGCACGCCGCCGAGCGGTTGATCGTGTGCGGCGGGCCGGAAGTCTTCATCATTCCCGCCGATGCCAAGCAGGTGGCGGACAAGGACCGCCTCTGGCGCTGGCGCGCCGCCGATTCGCGCGAACTGCCGGTCGAGATGCACACGCAGTTTCGGACCACCGATGAATGCAAGCCGGTGGGGGACGCCATCTTGATCACCGCGTCCAGTGGCGGCGTGGCGCTCATCCGCCGCGAGGACAAGAAGTGCCTGTATTACACCACGGCCAAGAATGCCCACAGCGCTTGCGTCGTGCCGAAGGAACGGCTGGCGGTGGCTTCCAGCCACGGCGGCGACGAGGTGTTACTGTTCGACCGGAAACGGTCGGGCGCCGACGTGCCGCC
>JAGVLI010000421.1 GCA_020054355.1 Planctomycetales bacterium
CGGGACACTGCTCGTCCTGTTGCAAACACGCCGCCTCCAGATGCCCCGTGAGTTGCCGGAGGCACAGGTCCTCGTCCAGGAACTACAGACTTTCCGCATGCGGCCGGCACTGGCGACCACCAAGGTGGAAATCGCCTGGCGGGAGCAGGACCACGACGACCTGGTGTTGGCCCTCGGGCTGGCCGCCTGGCTGGGCGAGACGGCATTGGCTGGCGAAGCGGAACGCGAGGAAGAGCCGCCGGTCTGCTGGGTACGTTGATGGGCAAGACGCGAGACACGAAGAGCATGCGCCGCTTCCCCCAAGCGAACCATTGTTTCATTCACGGGTCCGGAGAATGGTCGAGAACACGTCCTCCCCAATTAGAGGAGCCTGGCCACCGATGACTGACACACCATCATTTGCAGCTCCACAGCCCACAGCGGCCGTTTACCCTGATGCTCTGGAATCACCCGTCGAGCCCCGAGTCGCGAACAGTCCTGTCCCGCTCTACTCCGGGGGTGCTGCCTTCACACAAGGCAAGCTGAACTTCCAGGCAGACACGCAGATCTGCTTGACATGGTTACCATCGCCGCAGATCCGCCTTGAAGTACCAACCCTACCAGAAGGCATTCGGCCTGAGCTTACGGAAATGTGTTTGCGTCTGGCCGATGGTGCGGACATCCCCCATTGCCTTGTCACCGGGCTGGGTAGCCCATTTCCGTGGCCAGGCCTGTCATCGAAATTGTCCGGAGTGCTTGGTCGGTCGGTCATTCGGCCAACCGATGGCCCAGCGAGTTACGCTACCTTTCTCCTGCCCAACTTCGAGGAACTGCGTGGCACCGCGATCACCTATGCGGATCAGAGCCTTCGTGCGGCACGCTTGACCCTCTCCGGGGGCGGCTGGCGGATCATTGTGGACCAGTCCGTCAATTTGAAGGAGGTTAAGAAGGAACTGCGCGCCGCCGGCGGGTTCGGAATTACCCATGTCGGACGCCTAGAGCGGGAGGACGGGAAGTTATTCACAGCGCGGGAAGTCTGCGAAATTCTTGACGCGCTCACATGGTATCTTTCGTTTTGTGCCGCACGGTGGACGGGGCCATGCTTGGCCCACGGTTTTACCGCGAATGGCGAGAAGGTCTGGGAAACCTGGCATGTCTCCAGGACCAGCCCGTACCGCCAGCGGGCATCGTGGCTGGACGCGCATCACACTGAACACTTCCAAGACCCGTTCCCCGGGTTCATGTCGCGCTGGCTCGACGATGCCTGGAAGGAGGTCATCCATACTGCAATCCACTGGTATGTGGAGGCCAACGCCCAGGCGGGTTCAATCGAGGGCTCAATCGTCTTGACACAGACGGCGTTCGAGTTGCTTGCGTCGGCTGTCCTGGTGGAGAATTGCAGTTGGCTGAGCCAGGACGGCTTCGACAAGCTTTCGGCCGCTGACCGCTTGCGCCTGCTGTTTCTTTGGGCAGCGATGCCTACCGCCATTCCCCCGGATCTGGGCGAGTTGACTAGGCTGGCCAAGGCCGACAATTGGGCGGATAGCGCCGTCGCGATGACCATGATCCGTAATACCATCACGCACCCGACGCGGAAGAACCGGGAGAAATTCGGCAGGCACCCGGTAGACGCCCGCACGGAAGCGTGGGCGTTGGGCCTATGGTATCTCGAAATGTGCCTGCTCCGACTGTTCAATTATCGCGGCACCTATGGAAGCCGATTGCAGCAGCGCTATATGGGTCAAGTCACCCCAGTGCCGTGGGCCTGACGCGCGGACGTGGCAATCGCCAGCGAAAACCGTGCGCATGTTTTGATACGAGCGTGGAGGCAGACCTGATGGCGACGATTCGCGAGCTGAAATACTTTGCCGGCTTGGACGTGGGCCAGGCACACCAGTTCACCGCGCTGGCGATCCTGGAGCGCAGCCAGGCGGCGCACGACGACATCCCGGACCGCGAGTCCCGGAGCTACGCGGTCCGGCACCTGGAGCGCTGGCCGGTGGGCACACCCTACACCGCGATCCGCGACCGCCTGGTTGAGCTGTTTAACAAGTCGCCACTGCGGCACACGCAGTTGGTCGTGGACGTGACCGCCGTCGGGCGGCCAGTGCTCGACCTGTTGCGCCGTGGCGGCATCAAGGCTCAGGTCAAACCGATCGCGATCACCACGGGCCACCGGGCTAGCCACGAGGACGGCGGGTGGCTGGTGCCAAAGAAGGAGTTGGTCAGTGTACTTCAGGTTCTGTTACAGGCGCGAAGGCTCAAGATTGCTCCGGGCCTTCCCGAAGCTGACGTGCTGCTCCACGAACTGACGCCCTTTCAGGCCAAGCCCCTGGTGCCGACTGCCGACCCAATGCTCGATTGGCGAGAGAACCTACACGACGACCTGGTGTTGTCTATTGCCGTTGCCGTCTGGCTCAGCGAGCGGTTGCGGCAGTTCTGGGCGTCGGTCCCGGTGTTGCTCGACCCGGGCCTGGCGCCGCTCCGGCCGTGGTAACCACAGGCTGTCTTGGCACCAGCGGCGGGCGACCGCTGCTGGCCGGTATCGGCCACGCCTGGCTATAATGCCACGACACGGCCCCGACCACCACGCGATGCTTTGTCCGGACACTACCATGTGGCCCTTCTTCGCCAAGCGAAAGCGCAAACGTCGTCCTCGGCCGCGTCCCGCCAAACCCGAGTTCACGATTCAGCAGATCCTCGCTTGGGCCGACGACTTCCACGCCCGCACCGGCCGCTGGCCGCGCTGCAAGGAAGGCAAGATCCCCGGCAGCCTCGGCGAATCCTGGGCCGTGGTCGACGACGCCCTGCGCCAGGGGTATCGGGGCTTGCCCGGTGGTTCGTCCTTGACCCGGCTGCTCGCGGAGCGGCGGGGCGTGCGCAATCAGTCCCGGCTGCC
>JAGVLI010000721.1 GCA_020054355.1 Planctomycetales bacterium
GGGGACAATCAGTCGAACGTGCCGCCGGCCCTGCAGGCCGTCGCCAAGCGCATCGGCGCGAAATCGGGCGGCCAGCCGCCGCAATATCGCCTGCGGCTGAGCGGTTCGTATCTCGGCTTGCTGCGCGTGCTGGAACAGGTCAACGACGGCGAAGCGGTCGCCATTCCCATCAGCCTGACCATGAAGGAAAACGAGGAAGGTTTTCGCGAATGGGTGCTGGTGGTGTGGATTTAGGCGGGCGGCCCACCTTTCCTTACGCCGCAGGCGTTACAGACCACAGCCCAGGGTTGCCGGTACTCCGGCTACCCTGGGAAACGGCGGCGCAATATCTGTCTTTACGCCGAAGGCGTTACAGACCACAGCCCAGGGTTGCCGGTACTCCGGCTACCCTGGGTGTGCGATGCACAATATGCGGTCTACCCCGAAGGGGTTGCATAAACGCATACCGACAGGTTTATGCAACCCCTTCGGGGTAGACGACGTATCGATTCTCTCCCAACCCAGGGTAGCCGGAGTACCGGCAACCCTGGGCTGTGTTGTGCAACGCCTTCGGCGTAAAGACGGGCAGGGCAACCTCAGATCGAAGGAAATTCCCGCACGAGCGGCGGCCGCCAGGCGAACCGAGCCTGGCGGCCCCCGCTCGCTTTTTTTGGAAATCTCCGATGCAACTCTTGACACTAATGAGACGGAGTCTTAATCTCACCTCACGGATTTCGTGTCATCGCGAGAAAGGAGGCCGACGCCCGAGCATCGACTCTCGCCCTCGTCTGTCCCCGGAACGGGGAGACACACCCCTGGCGGTCGGGCCGCGATCGGTCCGGCCGGGTTTTCCAGCTAGCCAAGCTGAGCCGTCACCCTCCTCCAGCTAGCGACGCGTGGAACGGCATTTTTGGACTTTTCTCTCAAGGAGAAACACCCATGCTCCGTTCGAAGCACCACCGTCGTCCCGGCTTGACGCTGATGGAACTGGTGGTCGTGATGGTCATCCTGGCATCCCTGGCCGCGCTGCTGATTCCCCGTTTGGGCTTCATGAAGGATCAGGCGGATACGGCCACCGCCGCCGCCGGCTCGGCCGAAGTCGCCAACAATCTGGAACTCTACAAGGCGTCAATCGGCAGCTATCCGCTGCGCATGGACTCGCTCATCCTGACTGGCACTCCCGCCATCTACGATCGTTTCTCGTCAACGGGCGCCTCTCCGGAAACGCCCAGCTGGCTGGTGATGGAAGACTTCGCGGCGGGGACCAGCGGTTACTGGTATTCCGTAATTCGCAGCGGCGTGACCACGGTCAACGACCATGTCGCCTATACGGCCAACAGCGACCCCAGCTCCAGCGGAACCGTGGAACGCGATTTTGGGGCTGATGGCAACATCGCCGTGCTGAATGTGGCAGCCTCGGCGACCAACTCCACGGTGCGGCGAATCATGGACGCCGCCGGCTATTCGGCGACCCTGCCAGCCGACTATCCGACGGCACTGCCCCTGAATACCAAGCTCGTCGCCTTTGGCATCGGACCCCGCTGCGGCCTGGTCGGGCAGACCATGACCAACGTGCCGCGCTTTTCGGCCCAACCGCAAGAGTATTATGCCCGCTACATCGCGATCTTCGTCGCCTCGGATAATGGGTTCGCCGCCGTCAAGCCGATGCAGCTGCGCTGCGTGGTGGATTCGCGCGGCTTCCCGGTCGATTACCGGGTGAATCAGTTCAAGCAGAACGCCCCGAAGCAGGAGTGATCCCCTTGTGCGGCGGGCCGGCGTTCGGTCCGCCGAAGCGCTGCCGGTCCGGACCTCCCTCGGTTCGGGCCGGCATTCCCGAAATCCTGAAAGGATTGCACGACCCAGCCGCCTGCATGAATCGTGCGGGCACGCCAGGGAATGCCAAGGGGCCGCTCTCGATCCTCGGCGGATCGAGACTCACTCCTTCGAGTAAGGAGTACCGGACAAAACTTCGTAGGGTCCGCTGTGCGGACCATTGAAACACCGAAATTGTAAAGGTTTATGGTCCGCACAGCGGACCCTACGGGAGTTCTGTCCGCCAGTCCTTACCAGTACGTTTCAGCCACTCTTTTCAGAAAGGGCAGTGATTTATGCAGCCTCTCGATCCAATGCACGCTGAGCAGCCCGTGCAGCCAAAAAGCCCGCGGCGCGGGTTCACGCTGCTCGAATTGGTCGTCGTCCTGATGATCATCGCCATCCTGGCGGGCCTCCTGGTCAGCGTGGTCGGCTGGGTGCGCCGGTCGGCCAACTACGCCTCGGGCGCCAACAATCAAAGCACGATCCTGGCGAACTTTGAACTGTACCGCACGACGTTCGGCAACAACAACTACCCCAACCGTCCGGATTCGCTGCTCACCACGGGTGGAGCCGCTGTGCCTTCTTACATGACCCCAGACCTTGCGGGCATGATCTCCCCGACGGCCTGTTCCTCGGGTGATTTCGACTCGCTCAACAATGGCGGCCGGGGGATAACAGTCGTCATGGATCACGAGGACCCCATTTCCGCGGCGATCGAGGGCAACCCCGGCAATACTGGCGTCTTGGCCCGCCCGTTCGTTTCCGGCGGCAACCTGGCCTATGTGAACACTGCCCCCACTGGGGCAGATTCCCTGAAAAACGTGACCCAGCTGGTAAACGCGCTCGGCTATGAACTGGACACTACGACTTCGCGCTACCGGGCCATCGGCACGGCCACCCCGGGCGACATCGCCTTGGTCTTGATGGGCGTGGGGCCATCGCATACGGCCATTGGCAAAACGATGCAGTCGTCGCCGTTCGACACCAACGTGGATACCTCCAAGCAGTACAACCGCTTCATCGCCGTCTTTGCCGTTTACAACCCGCGTGAAGGGCGGCGCGCGCAGCTGAAAGCCGTGCTCTGTCCGCGCGGCCGCATCGTCAATCGCAACCTGTCCGAGTTCTACCAGAGCACCAACCCGGATTGACCTGGGTCGAGCTTCGGAGCCCGCGCCGAGTTAGTCATCACCAACCCTTATTGATTCTCATTGAGACTGGCGCGGGGGTGTCGGCTTTGAAACGAAACTGCCCGCCGGCACCACTTGGCCACTACCTGTAGGGTCCGCTGTGCGGACCGATCACTAGCGCTTGTGGTCCGCACAGCGGAC
>JAGVLI010000200.1 GCA_020054355.1 Planctomycetales bacterium
GCGCGCCGGCCGCCAGCAGTTCCTCGTTGATGGTCAGCGTGTCGAAAGCACTGCCCCCGCGGCCGCCATATTCAGTCGGCCAGTGGTAGCCGATCCAGCCGCGCTCACCCAGCCGGCGGCTGAAGTCCGAATGCAGGCCCTCGGTCCAGGAGTTGCAGCGCGGCGCGATGCGGCCGCTGGCGATCTCTCCGGCGACGAACTCCCGTACCGCATGGCGCAGAGTTGCGGTGCGGGCGCCGACACAAGGCAGTTCGAATTCAGGTTGGAGAAACAGCATGCGGGTAGGCGTGAGGTAGGGCGGCCCCGGAGTCCGGCGAAGCGACCGGGCCGGCGCCTGGCGCATCATGCCCGGAAACGGGTATCCTGCCAACTGTTAGTTTGGCCTGCCACGCAACCTCAACCAGAGATCCACCCATGTCCAATCGCTCGCTCGACGACCTCAATCCCGGCGATGTCTTCAAGAGTTACGGCCGCACAGTGACCGAGACCGACATCGTCAACTTCACCTGCCTCGCGGGCCTGAAGCTGCCGATCTTCATCAACGAGGAGTTCGCCAGGAAGCATACCGACTTCGGCGGGCGGATCTGCCCGGGTTTGCTGACCGCCAGCATCGCTGCCGGGATGATGGAGGAGATCCTGGGCCCCGCCACCATCGCCGCGCTCGAACTCACCGACTTCAAGTTCACCGTTCCCGTGCGCCCCGGCGACACACTGCGCGCCGAGATCACCGTCGAGGGCAAGAAGAACCTGTCCGATGGCAAGCGGGGAGTGATGAATGGACGGGTGCGCGTGTTCAACCAGCGCGCCGAGCAGGTGTTCGAATTCAGCGAGAAGCTGATGATGCGGCGCGGACGGGTCGACGACCTGGTCTGAGTGGTCGCGGGCGGTTGCCGTCGCATCGCGTGCAGCCGCAGGGATCTGGTCGTCGGATTGTCTTCCGCTTGTTTTCGCAACATACTCTGGTTGCCGCAGACCATGCGAGGTCGCCAGCGGTGCCACGGAGGAAACCATGTGGATGAACATCAGGCTTGCGCGCTGCCTCGCCGTGGCCATGGTCTGGCTTGGCGCTGCTGCTGCGCAGGCGCAGGATCCAAAGCTGGTCCTACGCGTGGCCGACCACTTTCCGCCATCGGGTCACCCGACCGTGGAAGGAGCCACCCGCTACTGGATGGAGCAGGTCACCCTGCAAACCGGCGGCCAGGTTGAATTCCAGTACTACCCGGCCGAGCAGCTGGGCAAGTCGAAGGACATGCTGTCGCTCGCCCAGTCGGGCGTGGCCGACATCACGGCGCCCTTGCCCTCGATCATCTCGGACAAGATGCCCTTGTCACTGGTGGCTGAACTGCCGGGCAGTTTCAATTCCTCCTGCGCCGGCACCTTGGCCTATTTCAAGCTGGCCCGCGATGGCATCCTGGCGAAAGAGGAATTCGCGCCTCTTGGCGTGCGCGTTCTTTTCAGTTCGATGTTCCCCCCGTACCAACTGCTGACCAAGAAGAAGTTCACGTCGCTGAAGGACCTGGAAGGGCTCAAGATCCGGACTGCAGGCGGGGCCAAGGACCTCGCGGCGATTCGCGTCAAAGGGGTGCCGGTGCGCATGGCCGCCCCCGAAGTCTATGAATCGCTCTCGCGCGGAACCATCGACGCCATCGTCTGGCCGTTGGGCGGACTCACCACCTACAACCTGCAGAACCTGGTGCGCTTCTCCACTTTCGAGGAGAACTTCGGCAACGTCGTGATCAACTACGTGATCAGCGAGGCCCGCTTCAAGAAGCTGCCGGAGCAGGTTCAGCGGATCATGCTGCGCGTCGGCGAAGAGGCCACTCGGCGGGCATGCGCGATGGTCGACAGCAAGGAGGCCGCCAACATCGAGGCCCTCAAACGCCTGGGCATCACGATGGTCGCGCTGCCGGCCGCGGAACGCGCCGAGCTTCAGAACCTGTTGCGCACGGTCGCGGTGGAATGGGCCGAGGGCCTGGACAAGCGCGGCAGGCCTGGCTCCGAAGTGGTGAAGACATTCAACGAGGCCTTGCGCCAGCCGCGGTAAGCCCGCGGGTGCGACGAACCGGGCCGCACCGGCCATACGCCCCGACGGTCGACGCCGATGCCTGGACAACGCAATGCATGGCATCGGCGAAATGCGTCAGCGGGCCGGTGGCAAGGCTTCGCGAAACGCCCGCAACGTTTCCGACCCAGGCTTGCCCCGCTTGTCCAGGGCCTCGGCCCACTCGGAGGCGACCGTCGCCAGCGCACTGGCCAGTTCGCGCCTTTCTCCGGGGCTGAGCTGGACGGGAGCCACCTGGCGTTGCTTGAGTTTTTCGAGTGCCGAATCGACGTCCTTGTCGAACAGCGCGCAACCATGCCTGGCCGTCGCGTCGCCGGCATCGAGCATGGCTTTCTGCACGCTGGCCGGCAGGGTCTTCCACCGAGCCTCGCTCATCATGTAGTGGCCGGCCGCGGTCCCGAAGTTCTCACCCACGGTGACGTACTTCACCGGCAGGTTGTAGGTGACCACGCTGGAATAAGGAAACACCGCACCGTCGATCGTGCCGCGGGACAAGGACTCGAACACTTCGGGTGAAGCCATGCGAACGGGGACCGCATTGAGCTTGCGCACCGTGATGTCCTGGGCGCCGCCGATGGAGCGCAGCTTGAGTCCGTCCAGATCCTTGAGCTGCTGGAACTTGGGCTTGACGGCGACCTGGTAGGGCGCCAGCACGAACGAGAACAGTGCACGAACGCCGTTGGGCCCGAACTCCTTGCTGGCGAGAAGCCCGTCCTTGGAAAGCTTCCAGTAGGCCGTGACGCCGGCGCAGGAGGTCGGGAACGCACCGGGCAACTCGGCCACGGCCGACAGCGGCATCTTCTCTGAAACGTACGAGGGGACGACGTACGCGATGTCGGCGACACCGGACAGGGCGAGCGCCAGCAAATCCTTGGCCTTGCCCAACTGCTCGGCCGGATAGTATTCGAACTCGACGGTGCCGTTGGTTGCCCTGGTGACCTCTTCCATCCAGTAGCGGGTCGTGTACTGGGCGATGTAATGGCCTGCCGGCAGGGCATCGGCGATGCGCAGCCGGATCTTCTTGTCCTGCGCCCAGGCCTGGCCGTGGCCGGTGGCCAGCGCCAGCGCCAGCGTTCCCATGATCGCGGCACGTAGAAAGACATTCTTCATCGCATCTCCTTCGCGTTCACTCAAATGATCTACAAAGCCGGCCGCTTCGCCATCACGCCCGTGCGCCTGGCTCTGCCTACCAGGTGGCCGAGCTGGCGGTCGTCGTGATTTCGTCGGCCGCTGTCAATCACGGGCCCCGCCGCGGATGACGCCGTCGGCCAGCAGTCCGGCGATCTCCTCCTCCGACAGCCCGGCCTCGCGGAACACTTCGATGCTGTGCTGGCC